>CAJXPI010000249.1 GCA_913057875.1 uncultured Flavobacteriales bacterium | reverse complement strand
GCAATTACCTAACGCTAACCGCTCAAGCTACCAATGCTACGTATCAATGGATAGATTGCGAAAATGGTAAAATTAACGGTGAAACGAATGCGGATTTCACCGCCACTCAAAATGGAGATTACCAAGTTGAAGTTACCCAATACGGTTGTGTAGATACATCGGCATGTTTTTCAATAACGAATGTAGGCATACAACAAGCGCAATTACTGGGTGTAAATGTGTATCCAAATCCAACCAGCGATGTGTTACATATTGACAAAGGGAGCAATGTTTCGTTAGAAATTACGGTGACCAATAGTACCGGAGCCTTAGTTTACAATTCCAGTACAGAAGATCAAATAACTACTATTAATATGGCCAAAATGGCAAGTGGGGTGTATGTGGTTACTTTAAGAAATGAGTTGGGTGTGAGTGTGGAGAGAATTGTTAAGAGGTAGCCCTTCGAGACACCGCTCCTTTGTCGCGGCCCTCAGGGACCTCTTTAAAAACGGGAGTTCCGAAAATATCTAAATCTGCGATTTAGCTTATTTTCGAGAATCCTCGCAAAACTATCCTCAAAGAGGTTGTTTTGCGGGACCTGAAGACGGAAGTTTCAAATCAAATATCGAAGAGTCTCAATGAAATCATTAATTGAAAGAATGTCGGGTCGATGCATGCATCGACCGTGCTAGTTCTGAATAATGAATTTTATTATGTAGATTGAATGGAGAATAAGTTGGGTTGTCCGCTTGGCATCTTGCTTTGATAGTAAATAAAAAGTGCAAGTTATTAAGCTGCGCGTTTATTCTCGAGATACTCACTGAACAATATTTAGAAGAATTAAACGGAAGACTTGCAGAAGGATCTAGATGAGTTTTATCCGTTTTGAAAGCTTGAAAAATAGATGTTAATTTGTAATTGGATAAAATTGGATACAAAATGGATATACCCAATAAAATGAATCAGAAATTAAATTTTGAAAGCTCAGTACATCAAAGGATAAATCAACTGTTGGGCGAGATAGATACGTTTAAAGGTTCATGGAAAATATTAGAGCAAACCAAAAGCGGATATCTAAAGGAACTTCGAAAAATAGCCACTATAGAAAGTACAGGTTCATCCACAAGAATAGAAGGTGCGACATTAACAGATGAAGAAGTAGAAAAGCTATTGAAGTCAGTCAAAGTAAGTAAACTAGATAAAAGAGAAGAACAAGAAGTAGTTGGTTATTATGAAGCCTTAGAAATAATATTAGAGAGCTATGGCGATATTCCTTTAACGATAAATTACCTGCATCAAATGCACGGAATATTATTAAAGCATAGTCATAAAGATCAAACTCATAAAGGCAAATATAAAAACCTATCTAACCAAGTAGTTGCTAATTATCCGGATGGGACTCAACGAACTATTTTTAGAACAACAGAACCTCATTTAACTTCTGGAGAAATGGAGTCTTTGATTATATGGGTGAATAACCGTTTTGAGAATAAAGATTTACATCCTTTACTGATTATATCCACGTTTGTTTACGAGTTTTTGTCGATACATCCTTATCAAGATGGAAATGGTCGTTTATCTAGGTTGCTGACTACATTGATGTTGATGAAGGTAGGTTACCAATTTATCCAGTACGTATCTTTTGAGCATGTAATAGAAAGTAGAAAAGAAGCTTATTACAGAGTTTTAATGGATGGACAAAAGAATCGTTACAATGAAGAAGAGCGAATAGATAAGTGGGTGATATTTTTCTTAGAAAGTTTGATAGAACTAACATCTCTATTGGATGCGAAATATCAAACCTATCGTAAGTTGAAAATATTATTAAACGAGAGACAGCAGCAAATAATAGCTTATATAAAAGAAGAGGAGACTGTAAAAATCAAAGGAATAGAAGAGTCCTTAGAAAAGTACTCGCGAAATACGATAAAGAAAGACTTAGCGTATTTAGTAAATGAAGGAATGATTATAAGGTCAGGTGCTGGGCGTGGAGTGAAATACCATATTAAGAAGTAAAACTGCTACCGTTGATTGCAGAAATTAAAACTCTCATCAGTGATGAGAGTTTTTTTTGCATTAATATTTATTGGGTACCATTGGATCCAAAATGGATACACCCAATAAAACTATACTGCCGAAATAAGATTAATCCAAGCATCTTAGCATCATTATAAAGAAAAGCTTGTCATGCTGCCTGGGTCAATCCCCCTGTCGCTAATAGTATTTTTATATACTTAGTTGCTATCGCAGCTTCGTTGAAATTCATTCTGATTTTCTCCCTCCGCCAAGGGGGAATTGTGATTTTCCTATTTATCTCATTAATTCTTATGTAGAAAGACTCCAATAAGGATTCGCTTATTATCATTTAAAATTTAGGATTCCCTAAGCAACTTGTCATCATAATAAAGAAAAAGTGCAAGTTGTTAAGCCGCCTGGTGCTGAATTTAAAAGTAGAGAAGAACGATAAAATCGTTAAATTTGTCTCAAAGCAGAGTTATGAGTATACAAGCAGACATAAGTTGGATACGTTCGGAGTTAAAAAATGTGAGAGATCCACACTTAATCGAGGCATTTAAACAGTTGCTTGCGTACCGTAACTCAAAGCCAAGTGGAGCAATGAGTAAAACTCA
Organism: uncultured Flavobacteriales bacterium; assembly: GCA_913057875.1. GTDB lineage: Bacteria > Bacteroidota > Bacteroidia > Flavobacteriales_G > Salibacteraceae > CAJXZP01. The sequence continues at coordinate 1,288 of CAJXPI010000249.1, read as the reverse complement.
GTTTGTTGCGGAAATAGAAGAAGCAGAAAAACAAATAGAGAATGGAGATTATCTTTCATTGGACGAATTTGAAAGATCTGCGGAGAAATGGAGCTAATACGGGAGAAGGTAATTATATCGCGTAAAGCTCAAGAGTCCATAAAAGGGATTTTTGAATATGTGAAAGAAGAGTCTTCGTTAAGCGCAGCCCAAAAGGTAAGAAGTGGCATTATTTCGAAATGTAGAAGTTTAAAGGATTTTTCGGGATACTCGACAGAAAGATATTTAGAAGAATTAAAGGGGGATTATAAATCTGTAACGATATGGGATTATGTGGTAATATTTAGTGTCCATGAAAAGGAGATAAGAGTATTAAACGTAATCCATACAAGTAGACACCCAGAGAATAGAAGCAATATTTAGTTGGATAAACTAAAATTTATTCCTCCTGAAACTCTAACAAATCACCTGGTTGGCAGTCTAAGGCTTTGCAAATTGCCGCTAGCGTACTAAAGCGTATGGCTTTTCCTTTACTCTGTTTAAGTATGGAAAGGTTGACAGGAGTCACGCCAATGATTTCTGAAAGTTCCTTCACTTTCATTTTTCGTTTGGCCAGCATTACATCTAGATTTACAATGATCTTCATAGTTATATTACTAATGATTCTTCAAATTCATTCATGATGCTTTTGTAATGATCCTTGTTCCTTCCCCAGCTACTAAATTGAATAATTGATGTCATTTCAACGGTTGCAATTGTGGTGTCATTCTCCGTACTTAGGGTGATGTATATATTTTCTCCCCAGGTTTTCCAATTCATTTTTGAAGTGGCTAGAATTTGTCCTTTTTGATCATCAAAAGCTTTTAGCTTTAATGGACTTTTTAAAACCGCTTCTTTCAATTTTTCTTGCATTAAATGCGGGGGTAAATCGTATTCAACGGTTTCTTTTTGATATTCAATAATGATGTTAAAGGGACTGGTGAAATACGATTTGAACTTTAATGAGTTTCTTACCGCTAAATTGAAAAACACAAATGGAACAAATGCTAAAGCAATGTAAATGATAGTAATTTGAGCCGTTTGTGGTTGATGGTTCACATAAAAGTAGAGGATCACTCCAACTAAAATGACATTTAATAATATGGTATAGTATTTTTTCATAATTCGTGATATTTAGTAATGGGATAAAGAATTAGATGACTAATGACTCTTCAAATTGATTCAAGATACTTTTGTAATTGGCTTGGTTTCTGCCCCAATCATATACCTGTCTCTTATACACATCTCCGAGCCCACGAGACTCCTGAGC
>CAJXPI010000248.1 GCA_913057875.1 uncultured Flavobacteriales bacterium | reverse complement strand
GAGATGCTCAGGAGTCTCGTGGGCTCGGAGATGTGTATAAGAGACAGGTCATAGCCTTTGGAGCAGTAGCATTAATTATGGGAGTGATCTTCAAATCGGCCAAAATGGTGTTGTTGACATTGATTCCTAATGTAATTCCGTTATTAATGATTGGTGGTGTAATGGGATTAATGGGAATAGACTTGAAGGTATCCACCTCCATTATATTTACCATTGCCTTTGGTATTGCGGTAGACGACACCATTCATTATGTAAGTAAACTAAAAATGGAATTGGATAAAGGAAGGACTCTAATTTACGCCTTAAAACGAGCGAGTATATCTACCGGTAAAGCTATTGTTTTAACCAGTTTAATTTTAATTAGCGGTTTCTTTGCCTTAGTGTTTTCCGATTTTGCAAGTACCTATTACATTGGGTTATTGGTAAGTTTAACTTTAGTGTTTGCCGTAATTGCAGATTTGTTTTTATTACCGGTATTGCTGTTTACTTTTTATAGGAAGTAGAGATCACCTCTTCACAAACACCCAAATTTCCTTATCCGATCCTGGAAATGGAATTCCACCTTGAGGTCGTGGAAGTGAGGAAAGGGTTAAACTATCCCAGCCATTCCATTCCATTTTATAGGTGGTGCCAAAACTTTGATAGTAAATGTTCATTCGTGCAGTGGCAGTGTCATAGGTATGTGGTCTGGGATCTGAACCATCACGGTAATGTTTGGTAAGATTTTCGAGGTCTGTAATTTCTAAATCCATCATGACAAACTGATTGGTATCTGAAAAAAGGGTGTCCAAAGTACTGTTGTAGGTGAAATGATCGTAGTTATACCAATAGCCAATCAATTCACTTTCTAACCATGGTCGTGTAGGTTCTGGAATTGGCTTTTTGCAATTAGAAAAAAATACCAAAGAAACCGCTATGACTCCAATTAATTTTTTCATTTTACAAGGTTTGTCCTTCTCCCATAAAAACATATTGGAGAATATTAGCACCCATTTTTAAGGCTTCCATTCTTACTTGCTCTGGGTCATTGTGCACACCTGGCGACTCCCAGCCATCTCCTAAATCACTTTGAAAGGTGTAGTAACATACCATTCTTCCTTCGTAAATCAATCCGTAACCTTGAGGCGGATACTCATCATGAGCGTGGACTTTTGGTAAACCTTCTGGAAATTCATATTTCTGATGGTAAATAGGATGTGATTTGGGTAACGGAATCCACTCCAATTCAGGAAATACTTTAAGCATTTCCGTTCGGATAAATTGATCCATTCCATAATTGTCGTCAATATGAAGAAAGCCCCCAGAGATTAAATAGGTTCTTAAATTTTCAATCTCTTGATTTGAGAATACCACGTTTCCATGTCCGGTCATGTGTACAAATGGATAAGTGAAAATCTCTTCACTTCCCACTTCTACAATTGCTTGCTCCGATTTAATATTCGTTTTCAGGTTTTGATTACTGAATTGAATCAAGTTAGGTAAGGAAGTTTCCAAATTGGCATACCAATCTCCACCGCCACTATATTTTAGTAATGCAATTTGATAAGATTGACTAAAGCCAAAAGCACTCAAAAGAATAAAGGAAATTGTAAAAACGAAGTTTTTCATGTGGTTCACAAAGGTCAGGTTTGCAGATGAATTTGGCAATATCTGGTTGACAATTATTTAGTCCTTACTCATTAATCAAGTTCAAAGTAAAGCAAGCCGCTAAGGCTGCAGTTTCCGTACGTAAACGAGAAGATCCTAATCCTGTTTTCACCCAATGATGCACTGTTGCCAATTCTACTTCCTTTTCTGAAAAGTCGCCCTCTGGTCCAATTAGCACGGCAACCTCAGTACTAGTATTAGCCAACGTTTTTAAGTGTGCATCACTACCACATCCGCCATTGCAATGCGCAATGAATTGCTGTTCAAAAGAATTGTTTTTTAGAAACGTTTCCAGTTTCACCGGTTCATTGATCACCGGTTTGTATGCTTTCCAAGACTGTTTTACGGCCGAAACGATTATACGCTCCATTCGGTCTAATTTCAATACACGTCTTTCCGAATGGTGGCAAATAATTGGGGTGATTTCATCCACGCCCATTTCCGTCATTTTTTCTAGCATCCACTCATAGCGGTCATTCAGTTTGGTAGGGGCTACAGCCATATGGATTTTAAAAGGGCGTCTTTCAAAATGTTCATGTTCAAATATTTCTACTTCACATTTTTTTTGATTCGGAATTCCTACCCGAGCCGTAAATAAATCACCCTTACCATTCGATATAGCCAATAAATCTCCCGTTTTTAAACGAAGAACTTTCACCGCATGTTTAGACTCTTCGTTGGGTAAGAATTTTAAGTCTTTCGTGGCATTTTCTATATAAAATAACGTCATAATGGGTGTTTAACGAATTCCTTCCTTTCTTAAAAAACGATGGTACTGAGCGGCATACTTTTGATGCTGACTATACGATTTTGCAAAGTTGTGATATCCTGAATAGTCAGGTTTAGCACACATGTACAAATAATTGCTTTCAAAATGATTCACTACCGATAATAAAGCTTGTTGACTTGGAAATCCAATTGGTCCTGGCGGTAGTCCTGTATGAATATATGTATTGTACGGAGACTCCACTTTTAAATCGGCTTTATATACCCGATGTACGTTTGGACGGTTAATGGCAAATACCACCGTAGGGTCTGACTGCAAACGCATTCCAATTTTTAATCGGTTAATGTACAATCCAGCTACTTTAGGCATTTCATCTCTTTTTTTCGTTTCAGCTTCTACAATAGAGGCAAGGGTAGATACTTCAAACGGGTTCAACCCAATTCTTTTGGCCAATTCTTTTCGTTCTACGGTCCAAAAACGATCATACTCTTGGTACATTCTTTTGGTAAATTGTTCTCCGGAGGTATTCCAATACAACTCATAGGTATTAGGAATAAAAATAGCTTGAGCCGTTTCTTTGGTCAGCCCTTTTTCTTTCATCCATTCAACATCTAAAAAGGCTTCCATTAATTCGGTAGAATCGGCTTCAATTTGGTCTCCTATTAATCCAGCTAGTTGACTTAGTCTTTTAATATTATGAAAAGTAACTCTTACCGGAACCGAATTTCCTGCCAATCGGATGTGATTGATCAAATCAGAATTACTCCATTTATTTTCAATTTTAAATCGACCAGGTTTAACATTTTGATCATATCCTTTTACTCCTGCTAGCCACTCAAACGATTCTTGGTTTTTGATAATGCCTTGCTCAATCAAACTGTTAGATACAAACTCGAAATCGGAGCCTGTTGGGATTACAAAAATCACGGAATCTTCTTCAATATCTACATTACGGAGTTTGATATAACTTATGTAATGATATCCAAAAAGGGCTCCTGCAATTACCAATAGTAAACCGCTAATTACCAAAATCGATTTTAATGAAGATTTACTTTTATTCTTTTTAGCCATTATGCTTCATTAAAACATTGGTAAAACAATTCATCTTCCCATTTGTTTTCAATTCTTAACCAGTCTTTTCTTGCTGCGGTTTTCGTAAACCCAACTTTTTCAAACAAAGCAATACTTCGGGTATTATTAGATGCAATTTGACAAAACAACTGATGTATCCCTAATTGAGAAAAGGCATATTTTTTGACTTCTTCTATCGCTTGTTTTGCGTATCCAAGCCCTTCAAACTGAGCATCTATCATTATACCTACACCCACTCGCTGATTTAATGGGTCAAAATCAAATAAGTCCACACAACCAACCGATGTATTTCCATAGGTAATGATCAATCTAATTTGTTTATCGGTATATATATCATTTACAGAATCAATATACCATTTAAGAGTTTGCTTAGATAAAGGACGGGTCGTACTGCCTGTCTCTTATACACATCTCCGAGCCCACGAGACTCCTGAGCATCTCGT
>CAJXPI010000247.1 GCA_913057875.1 uncultured Flavobacteriales bacterium | reverse complement strand
CGTCAGATGTGTATAAGAGACAGGAATAAAATACATACCTTTAGGTAAATTTGAAACGTCCACAGTCTGATTATCCGAAACCACCGCAACGGTATTTACCAAAACACCTTTCATATCCAAAATTGAAATGGAAGCTACCTTTTCGGCATTTATCAAGGTGATTTCTGAAGACGAGGGATTCGGGTAAAAACCCAATTCAACAGTTTCTGACAAATCTTGTGGAATGGACAAAATGAAGTCCGATTCATCCATGTAAGATGCTCTATAATCTGTTACTGAACCTGACTCTGTTGCAATACTAACGGTTGCCACATATGAATTATGGGTTGGACTAAACCATAAACGCATGGTATCTGAGTAATTTGCAATTACCTGACCTTGGTAGGTATCCGAATAATCCGTAATGATGGTCACTTTCAACACATTGTTAACCGTAGTATAAGGCAATAGCAAATCACCATACCCCGAACCTTCGATACTAATTGTTCCTGCTCGCAAAAAGCTCTGCCCTGTAAGAATTACGTCCAAAGTTCCTGAAAATGTTTCATTAAATTGCGAATTATAGGTCATAGGAAATTTCAACAACTCTCGATTGTCGGTATAGGTATGTCGCATCAAACCTGCCATATAATTTCCATTAAAAGAAACGGAATTAGCATCTTTTACACAATAATTTTCTCCACCATTAAATGTCTCTAAAAGGATAGCATTAGGGAAATTAGCAGCATCCACACCATTACTAGGGGCGAAGTACTCAAAATTTTGTACGGGTCCAGAATTTAATCCAGATAAATCCCATGTTTGGTTTGCCCCATCATTAGTGATGCTAATAAATGGGTTTTGCGTATAAATATACCCAAACGAATCCCCGATATTAGGGTAATGTGTTGAACTGTTAATTGTAATTTGAGCATGTGATGCTCCCATAGACAAAGCGCCTAAGCATAAAAGGTAAATTCTTTTCATATAAAGGATTTAAAAAAGTTAATAATCTGGCCAAATATAAAAAAATCCAGACATGTAGTAACTCTATTTCAAATCAAACCTTGAGTGCTAATTGAATATGTCTTAAATGATGCCTACAATGCCAAGCGTAAATTCCAATGTTCTCTTGAATGGTTACTCTATTTCCAGATTCAGGATGCACAAAGGGTCTTTTTAAATCTTCATCAGAAAGCCTATTTAGTAGCAAACTCCACCTTCCATGAACTCCTTTAATTATTGCCAATGAGTTTTCCAAACTGGATGTATTCCCATCCGCCAATTCTGCCCAAAGGCCTTCTTCATAGGGTTTAATCGTTGGATTGTCTTCCGTTAAAGTAAGCTTGAAACGAATAATGCTATTCATATGACTATCGGCACAATGATGCACCAGCTGTTGAATATTCCAACCATTCGGTCTATACGTTTTTAGTAATTCCTCCGGTGTAAGTTTATGTACCACGGCCTCCAAATTATCTGGAAACTCCGTTATTTCAGAAACCCATTCTTGTAGTAACCACTTGGTATATTTCTTAGGTGCTATAAATTCACCTATTGGAAATCTCAAATCATATAACTCATCCATTACCTTAACTCTTTTGAAAAACAAACACTTGTATCAAGTCCGGCATACTGACCGTAATTTTCACATTTATGATACCCGATTTTTCCGTATAAACCAATGGCTTCGGGTTGTTTTATTCCGGTTTCTAACAAAGCGGTTTCAAAACCCATTTCTACCGCCCAATTTTCTAATTCGGCTAAGGCTAAAGACGCATATCCTTCCCCTCTGTGAGCTTCATGGGTATACATTCTTTTAATTTCCACCGTACTGGAATTGTAAGGTTTGAAAGCGCCACAAGCCACCGCAACTTCACCTTTGAAAACCATAACTACCTGATTGAGCTGATCAATGCCGTTAAACTGATGGTAAAAATCGTGGTCATCACCATCTCGAATCGCTAAATCGGCATCTAAAAGTTTTACCAACTCTTGAAACCATTCGTTTTTTGAGTTCGTTCTAACTACTCGAAGAGGAGCAGAATTAGGCATCGGTCTTTTTTCCTAAAAAATGGACAATTCCATACAAAACCCCTATTCCTACTGGAAAAGTAACTAAAGAAGAAACTCCCATAGCTGCAGGAATAGAACCAATAAAAATAGCTACCGCTCCAACAGTTACCGCATATGGCATTTGTGTTTTTACGTGATCTAAATGATTACATGATGTGGCCAATGAACTCAAAATAGTGGTATCCGAAATTGGTGAACAATGATCTCCAAAAACCGCTCCTGCCAGAATTACGGAAACCACATTATAAAAAATAATCATAGCATCTGCATGCTCCATTCCATTTGTAATAGCAATATGATAGGAAGCTGGCAACAATAAGGGATAAAGAATAGCCATGGTACCCCAAGAAGAACCTGTTGAAAAAGCCACCAGTCCAGCTAAAATAAATACCACAGCTGGAATAAAAATGGGAGACATCGATTCACTCCAAAGGCCTTGTAGGAATTGGGCGGTATGCATGTCTTCAGTAATACCCGCTAAAGCCCAAGCTAAAATCAAAATAATCATGGCGGGCATCATGGTTTTAAATCCACCTAAGCCCGATTCAATGGTTTCTTCTAGCTTCATTATTTTTTGAGAAACTGTTAAAATAACTGCAGCAATTAACCCTGCTAACGATGACCATAACAATGCGGTAAACGAGTCAGAGTTCCCTATAATAATGGAAAGACGTTTTAGAAATGGTTCATGCGCAATAGCCCCCATATCGGTAGCCGAAGTTCCTGTTTCCCACATTCCCCAAATGGCTCCAAGGATTACAATTAAAATAGGAATCACCGCATTAAACGACTTGGGTCTCACACCTTCTTTAGCCGAAAACTCATCGTTAGCCTCCTCTTTTACCGATACTCCCGATTTAGCATCCACACCTTTTTGTCGCGCATTTAATTCCGCAGTTAACATGGGGCCAAAATCCTTTTTTTTGTAAATCAACATGAGCATAAAACTCAAAGTGAAAATGGGGTAAAAAGCATATTGCAGGGAGTTTAAAAACACTCCATAAGGTGAAACATCTAGTTCAGGTAAATGATTCAAACCCGATTCAATGTAACCCAGTTCCGCACCAATCCATGTAGTAATAAAGGCAATAGCAGCAACTGGGGCTGCTGTAGAATCTACCAAATAAGCCAATTTTTCTCTAGAAATATGCAAACGATCCGCTACCGGACGCATGGTATTACCTACTACCAAGGTATTGGCATAATCATCAAAAAAGATCAATACACCCATAAACCAAATAACAAACTGCCCACTTCGTGGATTCTTGGCGTAAGGCTCCAATCGGTTCACTACCCCCATCATTCCTCCATTCTTCGAAATGATACTCACTACTCCGGCAATAGATAAGGAAAACACAATAACCGCAATATGAGACCAATCATTTAATGCGTTCATTACATAGGTATCTATAGTACTTAAAAAGCCTCTTAACAATCCAGCTGGACCACTACCGTAAAATGACATGATTAAGGTTCCTGACAGAATTCCCAAAAACAAGGAAGTAATGACTTCTTTTAAAATTAATGCCAATACAATGGCAATTAATGGCGGAATTACCGACAACCATAATGGAATGGCATGTAATGGAGCCGTAGCAGTTTGGTTATTCGCATCTACTACCAATAGCCTTTCCTTTCCGGGAACATAATCAAAGTAGATTTTGTTACCTTTTCGAGAAGAATAAACGGATTCACCTCCATTTACGGAAAAATGAAGTGGAAACGCTGTATTTTCATCCGGAAGAATAACGGTGACTGAAGAAGCTACTCCTTGCACCATAAATTCGGGGGGTTCTAATTTTAGTGTTTTTTGCGCAGATAAATCAAGAACCCCAAAAAGAAAAAATAGTACTAGTAAAGTTCTGTCTCTTATACACATCTGACGCTGCCGACG
>CAJXPI010000246.1 GCA_913057875.1 uncultured Flavobacteriales bacterium | reverse complement strand
GGCTCGGAGATGTGTATAAGAGACAGGTCACCACCATATCTGCATCGATATCATTCACGTACGCGTCAATTCCCATAGCAACGTCCTTTGATTCTACTACCGCAAATTTTCTAGGAACTGAAGAAAAATGTGTGTTTAATGGAAGACTCTCCATTTCCTTTTCTAAGTCAATTTCTGTCTTTTCTTTAGCAACATAAATAATATGTACCGTAGCTCCGTCCATTTTTGCCAATCTAATTACCGGCTGCAAAATTTCAGGGTTTTCCAATCTATTTAAATCAGTTGCATAAACAATGTTCTTAATTTTACGATACTTCCAATCGTGAGGGACAGCAATTACAGGCTCAATTACATTCTCAATTACTGATTGAGTGTTACTCCCAATTAATGCTTTCTTTATTCCACTAGCCCCTTTTGTCCCCATTACAATGAAGTCTACCTTTTCTTCGTTCCAGGTTCTGGAAATCGAATTTTCTAAGGTTCCATATCTGGAAATGGTGTTTATTTTTACCCCAGGATATAACTCTTGCAACTGACGAAGTTCAATAGATAAATCACGGGCAGATTCTTTGGCCATCGCTTCTTCGAGGTTCATTATTACTCCACCGTTCGCACCCACCTTTGGCATCTCATAACTATTCAATAAAATCAATTCCAAATCTGATTGATCCTTAACTAGCTGATATCCATAGTCAAATGCTGCACGAGCACTTTCTGAAAAATCTGTTGGAATTAATACTTTCATAGTTGAATTATTTTTTGGTAAAATTACGAAAACTCAACGCGTATTTGAATGCGTTTTCACACCTTTTTTGCAATGAATTTGAGTTCTTCCACACTTTCTAACGGACTTACCCAAACCGTGTTCTTGGTAAGGTTTAAAATAGACGAAAGTCTTTTTTCATCTTCTCCAGAGTAGGGAAAAATGGCAGGACTAGAAACATGATTTTTCAAATACTCTACTAATAATTTTTGAGCGTTTTTTACCGATGCACGTTGATCAAATTTTTGAAGATCTAACAGATTCAATTCCTTACCACTACATTTTTCACTATACACATGGCAAAATTGCTTTACCGTAGAAATGGTACTATTCTGACCTGTTACCACCATTACCACATTATCGGTAGTCTGAATATCCGTATCTACTAAAATTTTTGGACAACAAACCTTCGCATACTTCTGCCCCACAGAATAATTTTTAAACAAAGGGTAAATATGAGATTGATAAACCTCAATAGTGCTGAATAATATATCTGAATAATTGCAATAAGCTACTAGCCTCTTTCTGGTTAACGGATCTATGGAAACAACGTTAATTTGGGTAAAGATATCTGGAAAATCTTTCTCCAAAATATCTTTTATCATTATACGGTATCTGCTATTCATGGGATCCAGACGCGCCATTGAGTTTTCCAGTTTAACATCAATGGCTTTTTCTGGATGGCCGCACTTTTCTCCAAGCCATAAAATATTTAGTATGTTTTTTTCTGTACCAAAGTTTTCCAGTACAAATCTAAAAGCACTCACCGCCTCAATGGTGTCGTCTAACGGAACTAAAAATTGTTTTAAAGCCATACCTTTGAGTTAACTCCATACACAGGTACCATACCCGAGTTTGTAGAATGTTATCAAAGATATATTGGCTAGCCACCTGATATACTGACTGTAATCAGCATTAAAACTGAATTAAGCCACCCAAAACATATGACTTTAACCCATAGTTTTTACAAATTGAATAGATTTTTCAATTTGCGTATACATTACCTCATCATTATTTACAAATGGTACTTTTGCTCTAAATTCAGTAATCACCTTTTCAATTATTGTACTGGATTTTGCTGGTCTTCTAAACTCTAATGCTTGGGTACCCGCAAAGATTTCAATCCCTAAAACACGCTCCACATTTTCAACTACTTCAAACATTTTTACCGCTGCATTGGCTCCCATACTCACGTGATCTTCCTGGCCGTTTGAAGAATCAATAGTATCTACCGATGAAGGCATACATAAAGATTTGTTTCTACTTACAATACTTGCTGCGGTATACTGAGGAATCATAAAACCGGAGTTTAATCCTGGATTGGCTACCAAGAATGCCGGTAATTCTCGTGTACCAGAAATCAATTTATATACACGTCTTTCCGAAATACTGCCCATTTCTGCCATGGCAATGGCTAATTGATCATAAGCTAACGCTAATGGTTGACCATGAAAGTTCCCTGCCGAAATGATTTGGTTCTCTTCCGGGAAAATAGTTGGATTATCAGTTACCGAATTAATTTCATTAGTAACCACTTTTTCTATGTACTCGATAGCATCATTTGTAGCTCCATGCACTTGAGGCACACATCTAAAAGAATACGGATCTTGCACATGTTTTTTAGTCCGTGAAATCAACTCACTTCCTGAAGTTAACACTCTAATAGCACGAGCTACTTTTAATTGTCCGGGTTGTTTTCTTACTAAATGCGGCAAATCACTAAAAGGCTCAATACGCGCATCAAAACCTTCCATAGAAATAGCCATAATGGTGTTGGCTTTATTCCATAATTTCTTAGACCAGTTCACACAATAAACCCCGTAAGCGCTCATAAATTGAGTACCGTTCAATAAGGCTAAACCTTCTTTAGATTGAAGCGTAATGACATCCCAATTATTGGATTCTAAAACTTCTTTCGCAGCAACTCTTTTTCCATTGTAATGGAATTCTCCCATTCCTAATAATGGTAAAGATAAATGAGCCAATGGAGCTAAATCGCCCGAAGCACCTAATGAACCCTGCGTATAAACCACAGGTAATGCATTGGCATTATAGAAGTCAATTAAACGATTAACCGTTTTTAATTGCACTCCTGAATGTCCGTATGACAAACCTTGAATTTTCAAGAATAACATCAATTTCACTACTTCTTGCGGAACTTCTTTTCCAGTACCACATGCATGCGACATTACCAAGTTAGATTGCAATTGCGACAAGTCTTCCGTAGAAATAGATGTATCACAAAGAGAACCAAATCCCGTAGTAATTCCGTAAACCGGAACTTCTGATTTCTCAATGTATCTATCTAAAAATTCACGACAATGAGCTACCGCTTTAGCCGATTCTTCCGATAACTTTAATTGTTTGCCACTTTCTACAATTGAAATCACTTCCTCTATAGTGATTTCTTGACTTGATATATGATGGTATTCCATTTTAAAACTTTTATTCTCTTAAACCAATTGATCAATTAATTCTTGTAAACTCAAAACCGATTGATCTCCGGTTTCCATATTCTTTAATTTAATGGTGCTGAATTCCATTTCCTGGTCACCTACCATTGCTACATACTGGATGTTTTTATCATCCGCGTATTTCATTTGCTTTTTCATTTTAGCACTATCTGGATACAATTCAGAGTTGATTCCTTTTGACCTAATCTCTTTCATCAATCCCAATACATGAGCAGCTTCTTTATCTCCAAAATTCACAAACAATAATTGCGTATTATCAGGTGCATGGGTAGGGAAAAGTCCCTTATCTAACATCAAATCGTAAATACGATCAGCGCCAAATGACACACCTACTCCCGACATATCTTTTAATCCGAAAACGCCCGTTAAGTCATCGTAACGACCACCGCCACAAATACTAGAATTGAACTCATTATGCGTCACCTCAAAAATGGCACCCGTGTAATAATCTAATCCTCTAGCCAGTGTAAAGTCAGGAACTGCATTAGTAACCCCTAATGCTATCACAGAGTCCAACATAAACTCAAGCTCTTCGATTCCTTTCATTCCTATTTCAGAATCCGCTAGAATTTCTTTTATGGAACTTAAATCGGTTTGACCTTGTAATTCCAGTACAGAACTAATCTTGTTAATGGCATCTTGAGGAATTTCTTTGGCTTGTAATTCTTTAATGACACCCTCCATTCCTACTTTGTCACTGTCTCTTATACACATCTCCGAGCCCACGAGACTCCTGAG
>CAJXPI010000245.1 GCA_913057875.1 uncultured Flavobacteriales bacterium | reverse complement strand
GAGTAGATCGTCGGCAGCGTCAGATGTGTATAAGAGACAGCCTCTGCATTGATGTATACACTATCAATTTTCCAGTTCTTTTCTTTGACAGTATATTTCCCTTGCATTTCCTCGGGAAACAATTTCAATGCTTTTACGGATTTGGGTTGGGCTTTTTTGAATTTTACTTTATTACAGCTAGACACTATAAAAACTAACAGAATAAACCCTAAGGTTTTAGTTTTTGGAAATCGAAAAAATGAAAGCATATCTTTTGGTATTTAGAATTAAGGGATCAAGTTACTGGATTTCCTATTGCTGAAGCGTTGCATTAAGTTTTTTTAGGAATATAGAGTAACCCTTTTAATTATATCAACTCCCCGAACAAATGCTACTTACACCGTGTGTTTCAGTTTCAATTCCATTTACCATAAACCAAGCAACATCAGCTCTTGAGATACTATTTCTGGGTAGAAACCCTTCATTCTGTTTATGTATTTTTTCAGTTCGTGCAGAGTCTTTTAATGCTACGGGTCTAGTAATATGGAAAGGCAATCCGCTCCCTACCGCACATTCTTCTTGAGCTGTATGATCATTCATGGTAGGCTTAATAAGCCAATTTGAAATCAATTTATTATACCATTGAAGTTGCGACCAGCTTTCTCTAATTCCTAAAGCGCTTAACACATGAAGATGAACTTTTGAATCGTTCCATTTCAAAGCATCTATAATGTTTTGAGTTCCCTTGCTTCTAATCATTGTTGCTTTCAAATCTTTGCTTCCTAGAGCGATGACCACATCCGTGAATTTTTCTTTGATAAAAACCTTATTTACCTCATTGGAATCTAATACATCACCTTCAAAAACAGGAAGGGTGGGAATGGTAATTTTTGCAACTGAGCCCCTTCTTACAAAAGCACTGGTATGAATTTTCCTTTTAACTAACTCCGCTAATAGGCATTGGCCGGTTTTTCCAGAACCTCCAAAAACGATCACCTTTCTATTCATTGTTTTTTTCTTTTTGACTCAGAAGGTACAACTTAATCTGTTCATCCACCTGAGGCAATTTAATGTAACCCATAGCTTCAAAACCTAGTTTTTCCAGTACCCTACATGATGCTGGATTTGCATCAATGGTAATACCGCTTACTTGCTTTTGTTTATAAAAATCAAAAGCTAAATTAACCATGGCTTTCGCCCCTTCTGTAGCGTAACCTTTTCCTTCAAATTTCGGTAACAAAGCATAACCAACATCCATTCCTTTCACCCCCTCACGGTCATGCACGCTGCACGTTCCTACAATTTTGTTACTAGACTTCTCTATCATCACGTGATTTACAAATCCTTTTACTTTAAGATCTGGGTGCATTTTATTCCGCATGTAATTCAGTGCATCCTTTTCCGTTTTTATTCCCCGATCTCCAATGTTTTTATACCATCCTGTAGTATTCATCAACTCGAATAAAAATGGCGCATCTTGATCGGTAATAAGGCGGATGTGTAATCTGGATGTTTCCATGAACTATTTTCTTATTTCATTCAAATAGTTGGATAAGGTATTATTTATTTCGGTGGATTCTATGAATTTTTCAAGTTCAAAATCATAGTACCCAAACATTACTATTTTGTGTTCTTCCTTTATGGAGTCATTTCGCGCGGTATACTTGAGTTTTAACCTAGAATAGTTGTTAGCGTAGTGGTAGGACTTAATATCTATACCTTTAGTGATTTGAGTTAAATGATAGCCATTCAAATCCGAAAAATACAAATCACAGTGATCCTCTTGATTCAGCAAACCATCGTTATTCGAGTCTTCAAACCCAATTTCATATAACAGCCTTTTATAATTGGTATCAATTTCAATCTTTTCTTCATACTTAAGCTCTCGGTGTTCTCGTATTTCAACCTGTGAAATGGCCGCCTTCTTTTGCAACAACCAATGCGTATTTTCCATATTACTATCCATAAATAAGACATTGGCCACACGCATTAACCCAAAGCCATAATTATTAGCACTAGAAATAGCATCATACATTTCCTGAGCTTCTTCGTAAGTCATAATTGAAACGGGTATGTAATAGGTTTCTGAGTTATAAATCCGATCGGGCGTATTATACTCTAACCCTTGCAATGCAAATTTTGCTTCTACCGCTTTAATAAGTTTCTCGCCTACAATGAGTCCCTTGGAACGCGACTCTTCATAAGATCTATTTTTTGAACTTTTAACCCATCCAGTAATTAATAGAGAGGCAATAACGGTAGGGATAAAAATACCGTTGAAAATAACGAGGTTCTTCACAAATTTGGTCATAAATAAAAGGATTTTGAATTTATCCTAAACAACCAAATTTCATTCCAACTCTTAATTCATTATTTCACGCATTGATACACCACAAACTTTTCATCTTGAGCTAAGATGTTTACACGTGCAAAAAGCTTTTCTAAATGGACTTTATAATTCAAATGTGTATTGCCAACCAATTGAAAGTTACCGCCTGATTTCAAAATGCGATGACACCCTTTAAATAAAGTCAACGGGATTTGAATATTAATATCGTGCTCAAAGTGAAATGGCGGATTGGAAACAATCATATCAAACATTTCTGACTCAAAGTTAGATACATCACCTTGGTAGTGGTGGTTAATCTTATCGCCAACTACATTCAACTTTGCAGAAGCGACCGCTAAGTAGGAATCATCCAGTAAATGAACCGTTGCATCTGGACATTTTTTATGGATTTCAGAACCAATTACTCCGTTACCTGAGGCTAAATCTAATAGGGTATTTGGGGTACTGGAAACGTCAACATGCTGTAAAAAGTACTGCGTGGCGTAATCAATATGATTGGATGAAAACACCCCACCATATTGCTTATACTCTTGACCATTGAACGCAATAGATTTTAATTCTATGCTAGGCACATCCTTTTTCTTTCCTTTTAAGCTCAGTACGCGTGCCTTTTTAACGGCTCTACTTTGAGTCACGTCCTCAAAATATGCTTCGGCAATTTTAATCCACGACTTTGTAAAATGACGGGTCATAAACCCACAGGTTACTTGCACCTCATCATTACTATTAGCGGAAGTATGCGCTAAATACAATTGAAACAAGTCTATTGATTTGGGCATTTTAATAAACACCACATTTAAAGGATTATTCAACGATTCACTAGGATGAAAAAACTCCGTTTCTGTTAATTGATTGGCTTTTAAATTAGCCGTTATTGCTAATTCTTGACTTTTATTGGTTGTCACCACTAATGGCTGGTAGGCACTCAAATTACAAGAAAGATACCCAAAACGATCTCCATAAATTCCAATCGTTTTTGAAGTTAAATCGGTTTCCGTACTGGAACTCACCAACAATTCGTCAGCGGCACTCCAAGCGCGTAATGATCTATCTTCAGATAAATCGTATCGTTTAAATTGGAAGGATGTGCTGCTCATACTTGAATTTTTAGGGTGCAAAAGTAATGGGGACTCTGATGAAATTCAACGCAGTTTTACAATTATTTACGTTCAAAATGAGAGCCTTGATAATTTGAACTCTTGACTTTAAAATTTTGTAATTGAACTTCAGCATTATCGGACAATACTTCTTTTGTCAAAAAAATGCGTTCTAAATTTGGTAAACTATCCCAAGAGCTGGATATAGGAAAACCGAAAGAATACCCAGCATTAATAGCTTTTAAGCTCAATAATTCTTTGTTTATTGGTAAAACTTGGATTGACGTTTTGGTTATATCTAACCTCTGTAAACAGGTCTGATGTGTAAACTCATCCGGAAGGTGTTTGAATTTACACAGGGTTAAATTTAAATATTGTAAACGCATACATTGATCAAAAATATTGGGAAAGGAATCAAACCGTACGATTTCTAAATGCAAGAATTTCAAGGATGTCAAATTCTGCAGTTGCCTAATGTGCTGAGGAGTTGCCCCGTCTAGCTCCTGTCTCTTATACACATCTCCGAGCCCACGAGACTCCTGAGCATCTC
>CAJXPI010000244.1 GCA_913057875.1 uncultured Flavobacteriales bacterium | reverse complement strand
CTACACAGAGTAGATCGTCGGCAGCGTCAGATGTGTATAAGAGACAGGTATTGTACTAATCAGAAGGTCGGCAAAACTAACATTTCCCAATAATCCTTTAGTCAAAGCCAAAAAAAAAACTAAAGTTTCCCGTTTTGAATTAATTTATCCTTACTCATTTGACTTTTATAATCAACCATTTTCAAGATTAAATATGGAATAAATACAAAGGCCACAATACCCTTTTGCCGGAGTAGAATAGACTCTGTAAGCATTAATGAAACAAATGAAAACCCTACGGAAATTATAAGAAGTCTATTTTCTTTCAAGGATTTTGAAAACCATTGTATGACAATGAATACCAATACGATAAAACCAATAATCCCGGTCTCGATTAGAGTCTGGGTATATTGATTATGAAAGTTATAGTTAAAAAAACCACCATCTGTGTCCCCATTCTCACCACTATACAAATCATATTTTTTGTACATTTCATTCAAAGGTTTTTGGCCATTATTTATTCCAACCCCTATCCATGGGTTGAAAGCATCTGATTTTTCAATATCCCAGAAACTGCGTAGCTGGATTAGTCTTAAAGTCAAACCATTCCAAGGATAAACATGTCCAAATTCTTTTTTAGTAAAAACCTCCTTAACCTCCTCTATATTTGAAATTTCCTTAAACCGTCCAATTACTGAACCAGAAACCAATACCATAGAACAGGCCAAAAGAATTGCTATTGTTAATCCAATAATTAGATACTTTAAATGTGAAATTCTATTTTTAAGGGACGGCCATAACAATATCAAACCAGTAATAACCATTATCACCGTAAGCATTTTTGAACTAAGTAGGAAGATAAAAGCCACAAAAAAGAAATTAATTAATACAATTGAAAGGTTTAAATTTTCCTTTTTCAATAAGAAAATATTAATTAAAAAAACTAATAAATACCATAGTGAAATATAAATAGCATTCGCTTGAAGTGGCGAAACCAATGGGTGATAAAAAAACTCCTCAATATTTTGAGACATAGAAAATCTCAGTCCGGCAGACCCAATATTATAAACCCCAATAGCAACGTAGGTCAAGGAAATCGATTGGAAAACATTAGCGTAGTTTATTGGAGTCCTGATGCTATTAATCCAAAGTGGAATAAAAATAAAAGGGAGTAGACCTCCAATTAAAAGCAATGATTTTTCTATATCAATACTCCAGAAAATGGATAAAAGACAAAATCCAAAGTATAATCCATAACCCCAAAAAGTAAAGTCTGGGTATTTCCTTTCCTTTATGGAAAACAATAACCCTACCAACGAACCAATAATCAATACTTTACTCCCCCAATGTTCTTCAAATAGCTGAGAAACAAAAAGTAGGTATATTAGAACCGAATGTATCGAGATATTACGAAAATAACCACCAATCATAGGCTTTTTATTACCTCATTCAAGACATGAAGATATTGTTCATTAATCCTAGTCCAATTAAACTGAGAAGTTACGTTCTGATAATTTTTTTCCACGTGCCTTGCATTTTGCTTCCTTAAATCCTCATCCAAAACCTTTGCAACATCGGAAGCATCATCAAAGTATAACGCACGATCTTCCAGGATCGACTTATTAAATACGTTGTTATGTGCGCAAATGAAAGCATGTGATGCCATTGCTTCTAACAAGGAGGGATTGGTCCCTCCAACACTATGACCATGAAAATACATATTTGAATGACTACGAAGACTATTCAATTTGGGCAAGTCATAAATTGCACCTAGGAATTCAATTCTATTATCATTCTTGTATTTATCAACTAAATAGGATCCAAAGGTGTTATCTGTTTTACCTATAACAATAAACTTTCTATTTCTTTTAGATTCTACAACTCCATCTAGAATAACCTCAATATTATTTTCTGGCTCCATTCTAGCAATCAGCATATTATAATCATTAGAAACGAGTTTCAATTCATTTAAAATACTCTTGTTATAAGCGTTATCGGTTAAGACTCCATAAGCAATATATGTTGAGGAAACTTCATATTCCTTTTGAAGATAAGCCTGGATACCTATGGAATCTGCGATTAACACGTGACTGTGATTAATTGCGAGCTTTTCCGCATATTTTAGAAATTTTTGAACATTTGAAGAGTATTTAGACCGTTTCCATTCCAGTCCATCCATATTGGTTACTATTTTGGTAGCTTTTGGAAACAACCAGTTCCAAATAGAACTACTCGTATACCCTAATTGTAAAACCACATCAAACCTTCTTGACCGCGAATCCCAAATACAATTTAAATCGTAAATAAACTGACCAGAACTACCTATTTTATTTTCTGGATCATATTTATGAATAATTTCCACCCCATTCCACATATCCTTTTTATAAGGATGTAAAGAAGAGCTATATACACAAACTTCATGCCCCTTATCCACTAAGAATTTAGCAAAGTATTCCGCAAATTGTTCAAATCCTCCGTGATAATTTGGTATTCCTCGAGTACCTAAAATAGCTATTTTCATTCGGTTATTTTCAATAGTTGTTCCTTTAAAACATTTGCTCCAATCTTCCAGTTATATTTCCTTTCTATGGCCAACCGTATTTCATCAAATGGATAATTTATGTCATTTAATGCATTGAATATGTTCATATCTAACTCGTTTTGATTGGATGGATCCACCCAATATTTGAAGAAATCAAAATCTTCCATAGCAGTCGTATTGGAACATACTACCTTCACTCCCAACATAGCTGCTTCTAATGGAGGAATACCAAATCCTTCTGCAAGAGAGGGGAAAACCGCTAATGCCGCTGACTTGTATCTTTTTAATAAATCCTCAGAACTCAACCCCGAATAATTGGCCACCAATCCTTTCAATCTTTTACCATTATCTTGTAATATTTGCTCATATTCCGGATAGTTCAAATCATATTTCCCAACAAATACCAATCGAAAACCCCTTTTATCTAAACCCAAATTTAGAAACGATTGAATTAACCCAACATGATTTTTTCGAGGCTCAATTCTACTAACAAAAATAATTTCCTTTTTCTCCTCTCGTTTGGTATTTCCATACCAAACACCTGTATCCATAACAGCATTGGGAGTAACATAAATACTTTCTGAACACATTTTATAGGTTAATGATATTTGTTTCTTGGAGTACTCAGATACCGTTAACAGAATATCACTATTTCTAGACGACCATTTAAAAAGTGGTCCCTTTGTAATTCTAAATTTCCATGGAAAAAATGCTTTGTAACGCTCCTCAGTAAATAAAATATCATGATTGGTAATGATATACTTACATTTCTTTTGAATGGGCGAAATGTATTGAAAATGGGCGAAATCAATATTTTCTCTTTCAATTATTTTGGGTATCTCAAACAGAAGTCGTTTTATTTGACTAGTGGTTGAAAAAGATAAAAATCTTACATTGGGAGCCTCCGGAAATTCATTGGTTAAGCTTGATTTTTCATCAGCAATGAAAATAAACTCAAAATTTGGCAGCATCCAGATAAGCTCGTTATATAGACCCTTAAGGTATGTGCGGGTACCCTGGAACTTTCCATCAAAAATATGAGCATCGATAAGAATTTTTATTATATTTTTTTTATCAATCATCCATTTTGAAATTAAAATTTAATACAAGGACTCCCCCAAAAATAAAAGTTATGATTTCTCCTTGATTATATAGCCCCGTAACCACAAAGGTCGAGAAGACCCAAAAAATCAATATTCCTTTACCCAATAAAATATCCACTTTATTCTGGGATTTAGACTTCCCTATGATGTGGAAACTATTAATGATAAAGAAAATGTAAAGCAACAACCCAATTACACCTGTTTTAAAGAGAACAAAAACATATCCGTTGTGAATAATAGGAACATTTCTCAAATAAGTACCTCCAAGTAAATACTCTTTTCCCAAATCTACCGATGAGCCAAAACCATTACCAATAGGAAAATTCCACGATGAAATTTTCAATAAAGCTTGATGGGCCTCAAAACCACGCCAA
>CAJXPI010000243.1 GCA_913057875.1 uncultured Flavobacteriales bacterium | reverse complement strand
TCCAGTCATATAAAGGTTTGAAATTAGCTGAACCAGATGCAATTTCTTCCACAACCGCTTGCGCTAATTCTTGGGTGCCTTCGCCACCTTTAGCCCATCCTTCAGAAAGAACCGCTTTTACGCCCATAGCCGCACATCTATCTTTTACAATTTGAATTTCTTCCTCGGTATCCGAAATAAAGTTATTGATGGCTACTACTGGATTTAATCCAAACTTCTTAATGTTCTCGATATGCTTTTCTAAGTTAGCCATACCGTTCGTTACGCGCTCGGTGCTTGGAGTATTGTACTCTTCTTTAGCAGCACCACCGTGATGACGTAAAGCTCTAACCGTAGCCACAATAACTACTGTTTTTGGTTTCAATCCTGCATGTGCACATTTTAAATCTAAGAATTTCTCTGCTCCTAAATCTGCTCCAAATCCAGCTTCTGTTACCACATAGTTAGATAAAGACATTCCCATTTTAGTTGCAATAATGGTGTTGGTTCCTTGCGCAATATTGGCAAAAGGTCCTCCATGTACTAATACCGGGTTATGTTCTAATGTTTGAACTAAGTTTGGCTTGATCGCATCCTTTAATAAAAGAGCCATAGCCCCTACACAGTTTAATTCTTTGGCATATACTGGACGTTTGTCAAAGGTCATCCCTACGTAAATATTACCCAACTTCTCTTTCAAGTCGTTGATATCTTTACTCATACACAGAATAGCCATAATCTCAGAAGCCGCAGTAATGTTGAATCCATCTTGACGTGGTATTCCATTACCTAAACCACCCAAACCAATGGTGATATCACGTAACGCACGATCGTTCATATCGATCACTCTTTTCCATTTGATGGTTCTGCCATCTAATCCAAGGTTACGCGTTTTACTCTGTAAGTTATTATCAATTACCGCTGAAAGTAAGTTGTTGGCTTTTTCAATGGCGTTGAAATCACCCGTAAAGTGAAGGTTGATGTCTTCCATTGGAATTACCTGAGAGTAACCACCACCGGCAGCTCCACCTTTAATACCAAATACAGGACCTAGTGATGGCTCACGTAAAACAGCCATGGCTTGTTTGCCAATTTTGTTTAATCCTTCGGTTAATCCAATAGTTACTGTTGTTTTTCCTTCACCCGCTGGAGTAGGAGTTAAGGCAGTTACTAAGATTAGGTTACTTTCTTCAACTTTCTTATCATCAATCAGGTTTAACGGAAGTTTGGCCTTGTACTTTCCGTACATTTCCATATCGTCTTCACTTACGCCAATTTTCTCGGCAATAGTTCTAATGTGATTCAATTCTGCTGCTTGAGCAATCTCCAAATCGCTTTTTACTTCTCCCATTTATATTGTTTTAATTATGTTCAAAAAATTATGATAGTTGCGAATTTAATAAATCCAAGGTAAAGAATAGGGGCAAAGGAGGCTTTAATTTACCGTGAATTTTAGGTCAATAAATTGTTCAATTTTATCTGTTTTTGTGCTCTATTTCTTTACGGGATGGTTGTAAATTGGTCGTTCAAATTTTGAAGTATGGTATCGGTAGAAGAGGCATTAAAAATTGTAGAGAAACAGGTGAAAATATTGGGAATTGAAGTGCTACCTATTTCGCAGTGTTTAAATCGTGTGTTAGCTATGGATGTCTTTTCAAAAATTGATATTCCAAGTTTTCCGCAATCGGCTATGGATGGCTATGCAGTATGCTCTTTAGGTGATATAGCAGAAGGAGATCAGTTTGAGTTGATTGGAGAAATTCAAGCAGGGCAAACCGAAACGATTGATTTAATTCCGGGCAAAGCAGTTCGTATTTTTACAGGAGCGGCAGTGCCTCCGGAGGCAACTACGGTTATCATGCAAGAAATTGTAACCAAAGAAGGATCAAAAATCACAATTGATAAGGACGTAAAAGAAGGTGTGAACATTCGTGAGCGTGGAGAGCAAATAATGAGTGGTGATACCGGATTACAATCAGGTACTAAGCTAACTCCTTCTGGTATTGGATTTTTAGCCATGATGGGATATTCTGAAATCAAAGTAGTAAAGAAACCATCTATTCATTTAGTGGTTACCGGAAATGAATTGGTTCCCCCTGGGCAAGATTTAGCGTATGGTGAAATTTACGAGAGTAACTCGGTTACTTTAGCTAGTGCATTAGAAAACTATGGATTTCCAGTAACTAAAATTCACTTTGTAAAAGATACTTACGAAGAGACTTTGGACTGTTTAAAAACGGCTCTATCTGAAGCAGATGTATTGCTTACCTCCGGGGGAATTTCTGTGGGTGATTATGATTTTGTGGGTAGAGCCTTACGTGAATTAGAGGTAGATGAACACTTTTATAAAGTGAAACAAAAACCGGGAAAGCCTTTGTTTTTCGCTACAAAAAATGAGACGGTGATATTTGCATTACCAGGGAATCCAGCTTCCGCATTAACCAGTTTGTATTATTACATTTTACCCGCCTTGAATCAGATGAGTGGGAATGGATTTGAAGGACTTTCTCAATTAGGGTTACCCTTACTCAGCGAATATTCTAAAAAGGGTGATCGTGCTCAGTTTTTGAAGGGGTTTATCACTCCAGAAGGTGTGGAAATATTAGATGGTCAGAGTTCCGCAATGATGCATACGTACGCTATTGCTAATGCGTTGATTTATTTACCAGCTGCTCAAAGTTTGGTTAATGCTAAAGATGAAGTTTTGGTTTTAAAGTTGTAAGTCTAACCAACTTATTGTAGGTTTGGTCCGTTAGAGTTGGAAACAACTTAATTACGGACAAAACCTATTTTACCATGACTAAATTACCCTATGCATTCATTCTATTTATTATTATCTCCTTTTCAACTTTGGCTACTCATAACAAAGGGGGCTATATTTATTATTCAGCCATTTCCAGTAGTACCTACGAAATAACCGTGGTTACCTACACAACCATTCAAAGTTATTCCGCTGATCGTTGTGAATTATTAGTACATTTTGGAGATGGAACTTCAAGGATGGTGGAACGTATTAACGGTTCTGCGTGTTCCTCTTCAAATCCTATTTGTGACCATTGTGGCGAAGTAGAAGGGGATGTGAAAATAAACATGTATCGAACGCAACATACCTATACTCAAAATGGAAATTTCAAAATTTCTATGACCGATCCCAACAGAAATCAAGGGATAATAAATGTGCCCAATTCCGTAAATGTCGAAATGTTTTTAGAAACAAACATTGCTATTGATTTGTCTAATACTAACCTTAATAATTCTGTTCAATTAATGGATGTACCTACCAAGATAGTGCGCTATGGAGAGGCTTCTTTAATTAATATTTCAGCGTATGATCCAGATGAAGATATAGTGTCTTATTCTTTGATTGCTCCGCGTGGAAATAACGGAATACCCATTTCAGGATATACGGTACCTGCAGGAGTGACAATAAATGAGGTAACGGGCGAAATGACGTTGCCTGGCGATTTATTATTTGGTGAATATAGTTTTGCCGTAAAGGTGGAAGAATGTAACGGGGGAGCTTTTGTGGCATCTTCTATTATTGACTTTAACATTGAAGTAATACCTAGCATTTATGAAGGTACGTTTAGCGTAGACCCCGTTTGGGTAAAAGACTATTTTGGTCGCTACTCCTTGACCATTTCGGATTCTGACACCTTAGATTTTGAGTTTACCTTAAATAACAATTTTAATTCTTCTTCTGATTATGAAATTGAAGTAAAAAGTGAAATAGTGGGGAAAGGAGGTTCTTTTGCTGTTCAAAAAAATACGCCCATTGCAACGGGAACGGTTAATTGGAAACCTACGAGCGCGGATGTTAGGTGTGCACCCTATATTCTTACCATAAACCAAACAGGCAGTTTTAATAACTCCTTAACCTTAATGCTGTTTGTTCGAAATTCTACTACCACTAATTGTGAAGTTGGATGTGGGGTGATTTTAGCTAATGAAAATATGGATATTTATTCTGAATTAAAGGTGTTTCCTAATCCTGTAAATCAATCGGAGAGGTTGATTTTGAAAGGTGAAAACTTAAACGACTGTCTCTTATACACATCTGACGCTG
>CAJXPI010000242.1 GCA_913057875.1 uncultured Flavobacteriales bacterium | reverse complement strand
CTACACAGAGTAGATCGTCGGCAGCGTCAGATGTGTATAAGAGACAGATCTATGGGCATGAGTGGCGATTATCAAATTGCCATAGCCAACGGTTCTAATATGGTTCGGGTAGGTTCTTCTATTTTTGGTGCCCGCGATTACTCCAACAAATAAGTCATGTCAAACATCCAATTTCAATCGCTTTGTGAAGAAGCCATCGTATTAATTAAGGATACGGGAAAATACATTTTATCGCAACGTCAAGGATTTTCAGAAGAGAAAGTAGAAACCAAGAGTCTAAATAGCTTGGTCAGTTTTGTAGATAAAACAGCCGAAGAAAAATTGGTAGAAGGCTTAGGTAAACTTTTACCGCAAGCTGGATTTATTGCAGAAGAAGGCACATCTTCTAAAATTGGCGAAGTATTTAATTGGGTGATTGATCCACTAGATGGCACTACTAACTTTATTCATGGTATACCTACCTACTCTATTTCAGTTGCTCTTACGCAGAATGATTATCCGGTTATTGGAATAGTTTATGAAATCAATTTAGATGAATGTTTTTACGCCTGGAAAGGAGGAAAAGCATTTTTAAATGGCTCTGAAATTTCGGTTACCCAAACCGCCAAAATGAGTGATACCCTATTAGCTACTGGATTTCCATACCATGATTTTGATAAAATGGAAGGCTTCTTAAAGTCCTTACGTTATTTTATGGAACATACGCGTGGATTAAGACGTTTAGGTTCTGCTGCGGTAGATTTAGCCTATGTAGCCTGCGGCCGATTTGATGGATTCTACGAATATGGATTAAATCCATGGGATGTGGTTGCTGGTGCTTTTATTGTAGAACAAGCCGGTGGTAAATCAGGTTTCTTTACGGATAGAATGGAATATACGGATGGCTCAGAGATTCTAGCCACAAATGGTTTGATTCATTCTGAAATGCAACAACTCATTGCTAAGTTTTATTCGTAACATTTTTCTGCTCCATTTTCGTTAAAAACTCCTGTGACTTCCCTTTTGCTATGGAAAGCGTTGTCCAGTCTTCTCCCACTATCAATTTTCCGACAAAAACAATCTGCCCAATATGATACGGATAATGAGCCAATTGTCTTTGAATGGCATCCAATACCGTATGCGCTTCATGTCTAATATGAATTTCTTTAGTTAAGTCATCATCCGTTAAATTTTTAACGGCATCAAAAGTACATTTCCAACCTTCTTCCCAAATGGTCAACATTTCTTGGCGAGATTGAACATCGTTTTCAAATTCTTCATCTCTTTTACGCCAATCTTTCTCTCCGTCAGAATCTAAAAAATCCGTCCAACGCGAAAGCATATTACCGTGCATATGCTTAACAATTGTGGCTATACTATTGCTTTCTTCATGCGGTTGCCAAAGCAATTGCTGGTCCTCTAATTGGTCAAAAGTTTTTTCTGCTACCATTTTGTAGCTCTGCCATTGTTTTAAAACACTTTCAATATATGCGCTCATATGCTTTTAATTACTGGAAATCAAGAAAACTAAGGTACCACAAATTCTCAGCCATTACTCATTTAATTCACAAACGCCTGTCGGATTCTAAACATAGCAAAAAGTAAAATACAGATGGTACTTACCAACGCTATTACTACGCTTATTACGGCCTTTATCTTGTTCTGCTTTCTGCGATTTCTAAACCGTTCTCTTATTGCTTCTAACTGTTCGGGAGTGGCTTTTTTGGGATCTGGTACTCCAGTTTTAAAAGCAGCCTCAGTATACAATGCTTTATGATCAAAATAACTAGGTTTGTTTAAATATGAATTGTTACTTTTTAAGCGACTAATCATATCAAATATGAATCCTTCTCCGGGCATAGTTGTTCTTTATAGGGCTGTGACTATAGAATTTCTTGTAAGGCGGCTTCTATCACTTCATCTTTCGTTAAATCGTTCCAATCCATTAAAGCATGTACATCAGGCGGCACACCCATTTCGAATTCTGGATTTTTATCTAATGAAAGGGTTTGAGTAATGGAAAAGCGATAGGTCCAACCGTTGGGTAATTGGCCTCCATTTGGTAACCCAAGTCCACCTCCAGTAGTATCACCCACCAATAGCACATGATCTAAAGCTTTAGAGCCAAGGGCGGTAAATGAACCCGCACTATAGGTTCCTCTATCTACCAGTATCATTACCTTTCTGAGCCATACGTACCCTTTTGCTGGATCAACAATGGCGGGTTCTATTTCCGAGAAATCGTTATGACCTTTTCCTGTTTTTATTCGTGAATAATATACCGTTGTAGGTTCCACAATGAAACGACTTAACACCTTGAAAACATCTGAAACGGCACCTCCTCCATTTTCCCGCATATCTAAAATAAGTCCCTTGGTATTGGAATAACGTTGAAACATAAAGTCCCATTGCTCATTCGTCATAGATCCAGTAAACGCAGGAAAACGAATGTACCCTACCTCGCCACCCGCAATAAAGTTGTGCAAAAATGGACCGGATGAATAATACTCCTGATTCAGGTAATGATCTTCAATTAGTCGCCAATCAAAATTATCTTGTCCTTGGTATTTGACCCCAAAGCGCGATACGTTAAAATTAGAAATCAAATTAGTATGATCATCCTTTAATTCGGTAAGCATGGCGCCCATTACGTTAAAAAGCGAATCGTCACTCATTCCTTCATATACTCGGGCCGAATATTTCATTTTTACCTGATTCCAATCAATGCCTTTCACATCAAAGTAAGAATACTTCTCATCGCATTGTTGCCACAGGTAGTCTAAATTTTCTTGCGGATTAACACTTTGACCTTCAGGCTCAAAAAAGATTTTCTCGCAAGCAGTTAAGCCTAGAACTATCACTATACCTACCAATACATTTTTCATTGCTTAATTGGTTTTAAATAATAAAGTGAACTTAAATACATGACTAGCCATTTCGAATTGATCTAATTCACCTCCAGTTTTATAAGCATCCCATACATATGAAAATCGAACGGCATTTTGGTTATTAAGGGAAATAGTATAATCAATGGCTGAACTCATTCTAAAGCCTGAAAACATATGGAATTGATACCCCGAAAACATTTTTGGATCATTAATAACACTTGATTGATCCGCATAAACATACCCGTTTCTATAAGAACTGTTTACCACCCCAACATTCAGCCGTATTCCTAAGTTCATTTTTCGGGGATTCAGATGGTACTTTATAAAAAGAAGCTTTTTATCCTTAGGCTTCGTTCGTGACAAATCGCGTTCTACTTTCATAGATGCTAGAATATTCCCAACACCTTCATATCCTACTCCATTATTTTGTAAACGCGGGTTATAGCGGTAATTTCCTGCCAGATTAATCATTCCACCCGCCTTCATATTCCAAGAAGAATCAGACCAGTTGGGAATTACATACAAACGGGAATAGTATCCATAAAATGTTTGAATTTGACTTAAAGCGTAATTATTATCTACCAAACTAAAATTTCTTCCATAAGAATAAGAAGCTCCAAAATCTACTTCTCGTTTCAAATCCTTTTTTAAATACCCCACTTCGCCATAGATGGAAGAACCGGAATAAAACAAGGGGGAGGTGGCAAAATCTCTAAATTTAGAAAGGTTAACTCCGGCACTTAAAAGAACGTAACCCGGTCTAATTTTACTTTCCTTAGTCACAGCTTTATTTTGAGCATGCCCAAAAGCCTGCATCAAAAAGAAAAAGCAAATTAGTATATATTTCTGTTTAATAGTGTTCATTAAAAATCGAATACTTGACGCATCCAGTAAATTAAACCGGCAATAAAGATAACCAAGCCTACTAAAGTAAGTAATCCCGCTACCACCATCTTCTTTTTGTTTTGCACTTTCTCTTCTGCTAGCTTGGTATAATATTCCTTATTATCTGCTTCGCTAAAACTTTTGTGGTCCACTAAAGCTTTATCACAACCTGATTTACCTGAAGTCATAGGCTTTCGTTTCTTTAACAAAGAACGGTTTGCCTTCAGGGTTTTTATCATGTTAAGTACACTTCCTGTCTCTTATACACATCTGAGCTGCCGACGATCTACTCTGTGTAGA
>CAJXPI010000241.1 GCA_913057875.1 uncultured Flavobacteriales bacterium | reverse complement strand
CGAGATGCTCAGGAGTCTCGTGGGCTCGGAGATGTGTATAAGAGACAGGAATAGGGGTAATAATCAACTCCGGATCGACTATATAATTTAGACCACACTACATTACCCACTACATCCAGTACAATTATTCTGAAACCAAAAGAGGTACCCATTACCTCACGTTGTAATACGGCTACATTACCATTATTCAAGGTAACCATAGCATTGCCGATGCAACAATCTTCGTTTTTGGCTTGAATTTGTTTCAGCCACTCCACATTTCCACAACGATCAAATTTAAAAACAGACGAGTTTTGAGGTTCATATACCATCCAGCCTTCATCTTGGGTTACCGATATGGAAGGCACACCGCTAAAGGGCATATTTAAATTGGTAATAAAATAATCTTGGGCCCAACAGGCATTCAGACCAAGGGTAAACATACCCCACACCCATAAAATTCTAAAGATAGTTGCCATGAAATAGTTTAGGACTACTAATATACAAAAATGTGACCTTGCTTAACTGCCTAATTTTTATTATCATTGTGATATCAAAATGATACTACTATGAAGTCAGAAAAAGAAATTACATTAGCGAACGGATATGTGATGCTATTTGTAGTTATCGCGGCCATTGCTGCATTAACTACCGCAATTTTTATTACCCGAAACCCAAAATTCTTATTTGCAGCTCCCTTTATATTGGGGTTACTTCCAGGTTTTATGACAGTGAACCCGAATAGCTCACGCGTATTGGTTCTTTTTGGAGCGTATAAAGGAACGGTGAAAGACAATGGGTTCTTTTTTACTAATCCGTTTTACACCAAGCAAAAGGTTTCGTTAAGAGCAAGAAATTTTGATAGTGAACGTGTGAAGGTAAACGACAAGGTAGGTAACCCTATTTTGATCAATGTAATTTTAGTTTGGCGTGTTAAGGACACCTATAAAGCGGCTTTTGATGTAGATGTCTACGAACACTTTGTGCGCGTACAAACCGATGCTGCGGTTAGAAAATTAGCAGGTTCTTATCCATACGACAACTTTGATGAAGAGCGTAAAGCCATTACTTTAAGATCTGGTTTAGCTGAAGTAAATGATGCTTTAGAACACGAATTAACCGAGCGTTTAGCCATAGCAGGTATTGAAGTTACCGAAGCACGTATTGGTTACTTAGCGTATGCTCCTGAGATTGCTAGTTCTATGCTGAAAAGACAACAAGCGGTGGCTATTGTATCTGCACGTAAGAAAATTGTAGAAGGCGCTGTGGGCATGGTAGAAGATGCATTAGAGAAACTAACCAATGATGGTATTGTGGAGTTTGATAACGATAAAAAAGCAACTATGGCCAGTAATTTAATGGTGGTATTGTGTGGCGATAAAGAAGCTACCCCTGTAATTAACACCGGAACTTTACACCAATAATATACGTACGTATAAACTGGTAAAAAAGAAACTTTTTGAATCAGATTCAAAATTTGAAACACGCTTGAATGAACTTTCTAGCAAGGGTGGAAAGCCATTAATATTGCCATTTACGGAATGCATCAGGTGGTACTGATGGAAAAAGAGAAATAAATGTCCAAAAAGAAATCGTTCGTCCTCCGCATTGATCCGGAAACATTTGAGGCAATTGAAAAATGGGCCGCAGATGAATTTCGGAGCGTCAACGGCCAACTGGAATGGATGATCCATCAGTCCTTGAAAGATGCCAAGCGATTGAAGAAAAAATGAAAATAGAAAAGGAGGCTAATTGGCCTCCTTCTCTATTTTTTTTTAAATTCTGTATCTACTCCACCAACAGCTTTTGATGCTGGTTTCCAACTTTCAAAATATACATACCTGCTTTTACTGCGGTTAAATCAATGCTACCTGTACGATTTACAGTGCCCTGAGTAATCTGTTTTCCGCTCATATCATAAATTACATATAAAGTAGGTTGTAGTATTCCTTTTACAAAAACCTCGTTTTGGGCAGGGTTGGGGGAAATACTTAAATCAGCATTAAACACCTCGCTTACACTTGTATTAAAATCACTACAATCTGTGGCTAGAATATCAGCCTCACTGTTTGCATAAGATCCGTTTCCGCTCAAATTCAACCAGCCAACACCACCTCTATTTAGTACGTATTGAATATGACATAACGTATCTAAGCTAGGGTTATTTTGGATTTTTACTAAACCAATATAATCTACATTACCAAAACCTTGAACAGTTTGTAAAAGAGGATTATCAAGAAAATCGCTATATAGAACTGTGTCAAATTTTGGATAAATAAAAACACTAGTTAAAACATCGTTATTTTCAATTCTTGACTTCATGGGGATTAAAGAGTTGTCTTTTATTTGAATAGTTTGTAAACTAGGATTATGGGAAATTTGAATTCCATCATGAGGATTATTAAATACTAGATAAACATCCTTTAATCGGGCATTGTTTTCAATAATTAAACTTCCTAATCTCTCAAAATTTTCAGTAGAAGGCAACACCTCCAATTTAGGATTATACCTAAACTTTAAACTTGTAAACTTGCCCGTTAAAGAAAGCGCAGAGGCATCTACCAATTCGGCATTTTCATACACATCAATTTCGTAACCTATCTTTAAGTTTTCTAACCCATGTAAATTGGTTAAAATGGTATTTTCTATGATAAGGCTTCCAGGTATAGAGTCAAACACCAATAAGGGGGACAAATCTGTAATCATGGTACTGGAATCTTGCCCGGCATAAGTATTTATTCTCACCGTACCCGGAAACCAAGAATAACCTGCTTGACCGTAGTAATCAACATCTTGTTGCGTTTGAAGAAGCACCTCATTGGCATTCACATTTGTAATCAAAAAAATACAAAAGGCTGTGTAAATAAAATTTTTCATAGCTTAAAATTATTGAATTATTGTGGTTTGAATATCATTAAAAGAACAGTTAATAGGATCTAAGGGTATGATTTGATGTTCTATTTTTACTTGCCCAGGATCAAAAAGTCCTGAAAATGTAGGCGATTGAGTATAATCCGTTATATATAAAACCCAATTCCCTGAAGGGTCTTTTTGATATACTTTCCAAATATGATTCACATTGGTTAAAAGGGAGTTAACTGAAATATCCTTTGAATAAGCAATGGGGTAGGTTACCGTATACGTAAAGTTTGCTCCATACTTTACTATCGGCTCTTGTTGAATGTACACATCCTCCCAACGTAAACATCCATTGCCATCTGGATAGGAAATGGAATAAGAACCCTCAGAACTAATGGCAAAAGAACTCCCAAATCCTAAATAATTAAGATCTCCCACACCAACGGCACCTCCCTTTTGAGGCTTCAAATACCAGTTAACTGTTTGAGGGGTTTGGACCAATGTGGCAAATTCACACACAGTAAGTGTTTCTGGTAAAAAATCCAGGAAATTAAAATCCATAAAATTTTCTCCATCTATTTGGTCAGGCAATAAATAACTCCATCTTGATATTTTTGAGGGTGCCTGAAGAAAATCATGTTTAGTTAGTTCATTATCAACAATAATGGCGTTAGGATTAAAACTAGTGGCCAAGCCTGGAGTAGAAGTTAGATTATTTGAATGACTAAATTTACCTATTCTTCCATTTCCAGCAATGTATAAACCGCCATCATCGGCTAGCTCAATCATGCCATATGAAAAGTCATCCGTATTTGGACCTAATGCAACAAATGGTTTTTTCAGGAATATACCTCCATTTCTTTCATAGTGCAGCAAATAATTTTTTGGGCTAACGGAGCTTCCCAATTCCCATGTTGAAGTTGCGCCAAGATTTTTGGTAAACCAAGTAGCATATAAATGCTCCCCATTTTCCGAAAACTCCAACCCTTTTATTACCGCTGCTGGGGAGTAAAAATCAGATTCCATGATAAATTGATAATTCACCAAACCAATAGTTGTATTTTTATCAAAGGTAAAAATCTCCATTCCGCATCTATACACCGTATTACCAGGAACTTCGTCCTTCATTATAATTGGGTTGGCAACAATATAATTATTGTTATCCTCAAATATTTCAAGTTCACTAGTCAAATCAAAATTACCGCCATAAGAGTACTCATGCTCCAAAACCATAGTAATTCCTGAAGATGTAATATGAAATACCCACATTACATTGCTCCCTGAAACAAATAAGAAACGGGTACCATCTGGACGGG
>CAJXPI010000240.1 GCA_913057875.1 uncultured Flavobacteriales bacterium | reverse complement strand
CAGCGTCAGATGTGTATAAGAGACAGGTATAACAGAGGAATAAATAACAAGGTAATTACGGTACCAAACAATAAGCCTACCATAATGCTAACAGCCATACCTTCCCACATTTCTCCGCCGCTCAAGTAAAGAGGTATAAGGCCTAAAACTGTAGTAAATGTCGCGAGTAGAATGGGACGGAATCGTTGCAAGCATGCAGCTATAACAGCATCATTAATAGGTCTTTTTATTTTGTTTTCTTCAATTTCAATCCTGTCAATAAGTACAATAGCATTATTAATTACAATTCCTGCTAATGAAATAACTCCTAAAAATGGCATAAACCCAAAAGGTTCTCCAAAAATTAATAAACCAATAACGACTCCTATGATACCCAAAGGAATGGTTGAGGCAACCATAAATGTTTTTCTAACAGAATTGAATTGAATAATTAATAGGAGAATAATAATAAAACCGGAAAGAGGCAGGTAACTTATGACAGCACCCATATTTTCGGCAGTATTTTCGGCATCACCTCCAAATTTATAACTGTAGTCTTTAGGCCATTTTTTTGAGGCTTCAATAAGGAATGGTTTTACTTGCGACATTATACCTGAGGCATTTCCGTTGGCAGCTAATTCACTAGTTATATTAATTGTTCTATCAATATCTAAGCGTTTAATTTTTGCATACTGCCATTCGGGTTGAATACTGGCTACTTGAAGTAAAGGCACACTTCTACCGGTGTTTTGAGCATAAATGTTAAGCGTTTCAATGGAAGCCAGAGTTTGTTGTTGGCTATCATTACTGCGCATTAATATTGGTATTGATTTGTCGTTCTCACGGTATTCTCCGGTTTGAAAACCATCTAATACTGTTTGTAATGATGTAGCAATATCGTAGCTGGTTACACCAGCTAACTGTGCTTTATTTTGATCGATGTTGACTACAAATTTTTTAATTTTTGGACCCCAATCATCCTTTATATTTTTTGTTCCAGAGATTTTTGTTAATTCCTGCTTTGTTTCTTCTGCCAGCTTGGCCAGTACATCAGGGTTTTTACCAGATATTTTAATCTCTATTGGAGTACCTCCACCACCAGACCCAAGTAAACCTACTTTTATATCAGCATTAGGGAAATTATTAAAACAGAATGCGTCTAGTTTTTCAACCACTTCATTGTTGTAAATAAAGTTTGAGGTATTAATTAAAATATGAGCGTAACTTGGATCGGGTTCATCTGTGGTGTAACCCAAATCATACGATTCTGGACCAGCACCCACAAAAGAAGACCAATCGGATACGCCATTGGTTCGTTGTGTATTGACAAGTAATTCCTTTTTGATATAAGACTCAATGTCTGCGATCACTTTTTCAGTCGCTTCAATACGTGTTCCCTGAGGCAGATTAACATCAAGCGTAACCATGTTACGATCACTATCAGGAAAGAAGATAAAAGGTATTTTTCCGAAACCAAAAAGAGAGACTATAAAAACAACAACTATGCCTATTAGTACTGTTTTTTTATAATTTAAAGCCTTTAGAATAAGGTTTTTATACTGTAATTTTAAAAAGTAAATTGTTTTGTCAATAACAGTCTCTTTCTTTTGCGCTTTAGGTGTTATTCTTAGAAATAGGTAACATAACAGTGTAATTACCGTTAGAGCTAATATCCAAGATGATAATAGTGCTAAAGAAATAACAACAAAAATAGGCCCTACAATATCACCCATGGTTGATTCTGCCATATAGAAGGCTAAAAAAGCAGCCGAAGTGGTTAATGTAGAAATTAATAAAGGTGTGAATAACTCACCACAAGCATCAATAGCAGCTTTTTTCGCATCAATACCATTTTCCATTTTCACCATAATCGTTTCGGCAACAACAATAGCATTGTCTACCATCATTCCTAATGCCATAATTAACGCTGCTAGCGTAACCTGATTTAAACCCATATCAATAAGTCCCATTAACATAAGAGTCATAATCGTTACCATAGGAATAAGACTAGCGATGATACTTCCTGTTCGAAAACCTAGAAATATAAGCATCACAATAAGTACAATAGATATGGACTGTAATAAGTTAATTACAAAAGCGTTTATTTTATCATCAATATAGGTGTCGAGAGAAGATAATCGTTGTAATTCTAAACCTATCGGTAATATGTTTTCCCAGGCTTCAATAACTTCATTAATATCATCGCCTAATTGTATGATATTAGCGCCATCTTTTAAGCTAATGTGTAAGGATATGGCTTGTTGCCCATTTACGGTAACTAACTGTTTAGGAGGGTCAATATAAGCTTGTCTAATTCGGGTAATGTCGCCAAGATATACCAATTGAGAGCCATCACCAACAGGTATAAGGGTTTGTTGAATATCTGAGAGAGAATTAAAATTACCTGTAGGTTCCAAAATGATACGTTCATTCTCCAAATTCACCTCACCGCCAGAACTAAGTATATTGGTGGTACCAATTATATTTTGAAGTTTTGCAGCAGAAAGGCCATAAGTATTAAGCCTTGCATTATCAAACTCAATAAAAATACGTTCCTCTTGAACACCTCCTAATTCAACTTTTGAAGCCAGATCAAGCTTAATAAAATCATCCTTAATATCATCAATGTATTCTTTGGCTTCGGCATAAGAAAAGCCATCTATAATTAGACCAACAGCAATACCAAAAACTTCGCCAATACCATCATCATTTAAAACCGGACTAACTCCAGATGGTAATCCCTTTATTTGAGACAGTTTTCTTCTTAGTCTATCCCAAACCGCTTGAAGATCTTCAGGTTTTACTTGATCTTTTAATTCGACGCTTACCACTGAAAGTCCAGACCTTGATGTGCTGCTTACTTCTTTTAATTCAGGTAATTCTTGAACGATTTTTTCTACTTTATCCGTTACCAATTGTTCTACACGTTCAGGGCTAGACCCTGGAAACGATGAAACTACAGTGGCTACACGTACGGTATAAGGTGGCATACTATCTCTTGACAAGGATAGGTAAAACACCATACCCATAATCATAATGGTAGCAAGAACGGTAAAGGTAATGCGGTTCCTGTTAATTGAAAATGCAGCTAAATTCATATCGTTTAATTTAATTTAACTTTTTGACCATTCAATAAAGTCTGGAGTCCTGCGGTTACAATTTTTTGCCCAGCTATTATTCCTGATTTAACTTCAAAACCATTTTTGGTAAGCTCTCCAAGGGTAACCTTTTGTTTTTCTACAGTAATAGTTTTACCAGTTTCCTTAATCACAAAAACAAAGCGCCCATTAGCATCTTCTCCAACGGCATTTGCGGGAACCACAAGTGTTTTATCTCTTTGATTTCTGTCAGTAAATTCGAACATGATGGTCGCAGCCATTCCGCTTTTAATACGCTCATCATTTTCTGTAACTGTAATGGTAATTGGATAGGTGGAATTATTCAAATTTATTGCTGGAGCAACTTCGGTGACCACTGCATTAAATTTTGTGTTTTCAATTGCCGTAAATTCAACGGATACGTGCATTCCTTTAGTCACTGAGTTAATTACAGATTCTGGGAGTCCTAGCCCTATTTCAATAGATGATCCTGCGTTTAGAACACCTACCAGTTGTCCTGGAGAAATATTTTCATCAATCTCTGATGAAACAGAGGCAATTACACCATCTTCAGGAGCATATAGGTAGCCGTATTGTATTTTGTCTTTTTGTATTGCAACACTTCGTTTGGAAGATTCAAAGCTAGCAACAGCAGTTTTATACGAATTTTTTGCTGCTTCATAATCACTTAAAGAAGCACTTCCTTTTTCAAAAAGTGAACGAATTCTATTCAAGTTAAGTTTGGCTGTATTCATTTGTGACGCTGAACTGTTTTGAGACTCTATAGATGACTCATAGCTCAAGCGTGCAGAAACGTTATCTAGTTTGCCTAAAAGCTCATTTTTTTTGACCTTTTGACCTAATTTCAAATCGAATTCCGTAATAATTCCGCTACTCCTAAAACTTAAATTAATGATTTTTTCTGTTTTCGCAGTTCCAGAAAATTTTCGTGTTTTTTCCCCACCTAAAAAACTGACTTCAGAGAATTTAACAGGTCTTAATATTTCTTGGGTTTCTATTACGTTTTCTTTACAAGTACTTAAAAATAACAGAAGTATTAAACAGGATCCTATGTTTAGGTACTGTCTCTTATACACATCTCCGAGCCCACGAGACTCCTGAGCATCT
>CAJXPI010000239.1 GCA_913057875.1 uncultured Flavobacteriales bacterium | reverse complement strand
GAGATGCTCAGGAGTCTCGTGGGCTCGGAGATGTGTATAAGAGACAGGTATTGCCATTATTGGATTTGCGGCCTTGTTTGGCTTTATCACCATGTGGTTATGGAATGCCTTAATTCCACAAATATTTGGATTAACCGTAATTACCTACTGGCAAGCAGTAGGGTTATTAATCCTCTTTAAAATTCTTTTTGGCGGATTTGGATCTGGCGGAAGTAAATCAAAAAAGAAGGATAAAATGAATATGAATCGTACTCAGAAAAGTGACTTTTCTAAATGGGCCTTATACGATCAATTCTGGAAAGAAGAAGGAGACGCGGCTTACAAAGATTACATCCGTAGAAAAGAAACTCCAACGGCCGACTCCTCTGATATTGAAATAGAACCTAAACAATAACAACATGAACTGGCTAATACTAAAAACTAATATTGCTACTCCTGAGCAGGTCCAATCATTGGACCTGCTTTTATCCTCTTTTACAGATATTACCAACTGGACCATTGATCTAGAAGACTGCGATCATGTGCTACGTGCCGCTCCCACTTTTTTTTATAAAGAGAGAGAGGTAGTAGGCTTGTTACAGAAACATGGGTTCCAAGCCGAAGTTTTAATGGGGTGATTAAAAGGAGTGTTAAATAAATAGGAAAGACTTAAAAACGGCCTTATATTTAATCTATTCCGCTCAAATACTATACGTTATGAAAATATTTAATATCCTCCATTTTATTATTATCTATTGGTTTTTCATCCTGTGAAGAACATTGTCCGTAAGAAGATCATGAAGCAGATGTGCAACGAGTAGATGCTATTTTAGAATGGCACGGATCTTACGCTGTTGATGGATGTGGCTACATTCTTAGAATAAATGATGAGTCCCTAAAAATCACCAACGAGGAGGAAATTGAGCCAAGTTTTAGAGTCAATTCTGTTCCGGTGGTTATTTCATTTACTATCCAAGAAAACGCGCCATTTTATTGCGGAGATAACCCTGAGGCGACCTATCATGATATGGTATAAATGGTTTCTTTGGATAAAAAGTAAGCCATTGCTAAATGCTTAATACCTTTTGATAAATTCATGAGCAAAGACTTAAAAACATGTTTAAGCTAAGGCATTTTAAAGTATTATTGAACTTTAAAATGAACCGAGAATATAGACTTTATCAAAATTCCTAATTGGATTAGATTACTGTTCTACGAATTTCACGAAGCTCACTAACATGCAAGTTCCAGGATATCCGGCTAATGAAGCCGAAAGACAAAAAGAAGTAGAGAAGTATCAAATTTTAGATACACTTCCTACCGCTTGTTACGATTCAATTACGTCTTTAATGGCGCATACTTTTGGTTCACCTATTTCATTGGTGTCTATTTTAGATCGTGAACGAAACTTCTTGAAATCTCATCATGGTGTGCCATTTAATGAAGATCCGCGTGATCGTTCGTTTTGTGGACATACCATTATGCAAAACAACGATATCTTGGTAATTCCAGATGCTACCCAAGATGAACGTTTTGCAGATAATCCTTTAGTTACTGAAATGGGAGTGCGTTTTTATGCCGGATCTCCATTAATTAACGATAAAGGATTTAAAATTGGAGCACTTTGCATTTTTGATGTGGAGCCTAAAGAAATTTCAGATTACCAAGAGGAGGCATTAAAAAATATGGCAAAGCAAGTAATGATTGTAATGGAAGGAAATTTCCAGAATCATTTATTGCATAAGGTTCAAGATGAGTTGGTTCAGCGTAATGAAAACTTAAAAAAGTTTGCGTCAATTGTTTCGCACGATTTAAAATCACCTATTTCTGGTATCACCAATATTGCCAATATACTGGAGTCCAATTTAGCGGGTAAAATTGATGAGGAAACGGATGAATGGTTAGGATTAATTCAAAAATCTTGTTTCTCGTTAGCGAGTTACATTGATGGTATTTTAAGCTTTTACCAAAGTGATGAATTACTTAATAGTCAAAAGGAAAATGTAAAAGCCGGTACGTTTTTCGAAGAGTTAAAATTTGCTTCTACTATAGAGAAAGATATTCATGTGACTTTGAATACCGAGTTAGAGGAAATTAAGGTAAATCGTGGAGCGGTGATGCAAATTTTGATGAATCTAGTTACCAATGGCATTAAGTACAATTCCAGTAAGGAAAGAAACATTGAAGTAGCTATTACTGAAAAAGAGGGAATGTACCTGTTTAAAGTAATCGATAACGGAGACGGAATTAGCGAACGTGATGGGAAATCTATTTTTGAGCTTTTTGAAACTTCGGGCAAGTCAGATTGTAATGGTGAAATGGGTACTGGAATTGGACTTTCAGTAGTTAAAAAATTAGTCGATAAAATGGATGGAGAAATCTGTTTTGAATCGGAAGTAGGTAAAGGATCTCAGTTTCATTTTACATTACCCCAATAAGGAGTGAAAGCGTTTTTGAATAGCATTTATAAAGTTTCGGATGCGGTTTTGGATGAATACCTATCGCATTGGAAACCTTATTCGCTACCCAAAAACACCATCATGACTTGGGAAGGGGATACCGAGCAATACATGTATTTTGTATTGAAAGGTGTTCAAAAGTCGTATTACATCAATGGCAACAAACAACATGTAATTGCTTTTGCTTACGCTCCCAGTTTTAGCGGTATTCCGGAATCCTTTTTTACACAACAACCTTCTAAATACTTTTTAGAAACGCTTACAGACTGTGAGTTTATTCGAATTTCTTACCAAAGGCATCAAGTGTTGATGCAAGAGCATAGAGAAATTGAAACGCTCTTTAGAAAGGCTACCGAATTGCTTTTAATGGGCGTACTGGAAAGGCAACACGAATTACTGGCTTTTGATATGCAACAACGTTTTAAGGTGTTTGTAAAACGGAGTCCGCATTTACTACAATTGGTATCACAAAAAGATATTGCATCGTACCTTAGAATTGACCCAACTAACTTCAGTAAACTCATAAATTCTATCAAAATATAAATCTTGGTATAGACCAACTCTGATTGAATAGGCGTGGCTGACTTTTGTTTCAAAATATAAAATGAAACAATTATTTACCATTTCAATTCTAGTAATCATGAGTCTTTCAAGTCAATCTCAAAACTGGGTAGATACCCAAATGTATCCTTTTCAATCGCGTTATTATTCTTTGCCAGAAGGCAATATGCATTATGTAGATGAAGGAGAAGGAGACGTTATTCTATTTGTTCACGGAACACCCACGTGGTCATTTTTGTATCGTGATTTTATTAAAGAGTTTTCAAAAACGAATCGATGCATAGCTATGGATCATCTGGGTTTTGGCTTATCGGATAAACCCAGTTCATTTGATGGTAAACCTGAAAGTCATGCAGAAAATTTAAACCGATTTATACAGCATTTGAACCTGCAAAATGTAACCTTAGTGGTACATGATTTTGGAGGTCCCATAGGTTTAGGAGCGGCTTTGGAAAACACCGAACGAATTAAACAGGTGGTCATGTTTAATACCTGGTTATGGGAAACCGAAAGCAATGAAGCCGCTCAAAAGGTGGATAAGATTCTACATAGTGGGTTAGGTAAGTTTATGTATTTGCGTTTAAACTTTTCGCCAAAGGTTTTATTAAAGAAAGGCTTTGCCAATAAGAAGAATTTGAGCAAAGCAGTGCATCAACAGTACATTAAACCATTTCCTAACAAAGAGAGTAGATACGGACTTTTAAATATAGGATTATCGCTTTTGGGCAGTTCTGATTGGTATGCCCAACAATGGCAACAATTAGATAAGTTGGAAGATCTACCTTGGATGATTATCTGGGGAAATCAAGATACGTTTATAACGCCCAAGTATTTGGATAAGTGGACATCACGTTTACCCAAAGCAGAAGTACACCGATTAGAATCTGGGCATTTTGTACAAGAGGAAAGTACGTTAGAAGCGATTAACTATTTGAAGGCATTTTTAGAAAAGTAGCCGATTAGGATTTTGGTTGGTAAAGTGTATTTTAGAGGCCTTAAAACTCTGAAAAATGAAGAACAAGCTCTTTACACTTTTTGTCGCATCGCTTTTAGTAGTGAGTTGTGATAATCCAGTTAAAAATGAAAACCCAAAAGTAGAGGAAGAAGAAGGGGTAAAGATTACCAAGGACTCGGTGGCTAAGATCAATATCGCGCCAGAAGAGGAAAATGAACCCTATGAGTTTACAGCTGTCTCTTATACACATCTGACGCTGCCGA
>CAJXPI010000238.1 GCA_913057875.1 uncultured Flavobacteriales bacterium | reverse complement strand
GGCAGCGTCAGATGTGTATAAGAGACAGGTGTAATCCTGAGCGTTACCGGATGTACGGGGTCTAAAAGCTATTCTAATAAAGCTAAAAAACTGCAAGAAGCGGGAATGAATGAAGAGGCTGCTGCCTTTTATCTGCAGGCATTGCAACGAAACCCTAAGAATGTAGATGCTAAGATTGGATTAAAAACCACAGGGCAAATTCAAATTGAAAAATCTCTTACGCAATTTTATAAAGCCTATTCTGTAACCAATTACAAAGAAGCCGTTTATAAATATCAAGAGGCATTAAAGTTTGCTAATCAGTATAACAATTTTGTAAGTGTAGAGATTCCTCCTTATTATAATGACTATTACCAAGAAATGTTAGTGGTCTATTTAGAAGAACGCTATGAAAAGGCGGGAGACCTGTTGTATGAAGAGAATTTTACGGAAGCCAAAGAGATTTATAGCGAAATCTTAAATCTTGACCCAGAATATAAAGATGTGCAAGATTTGAATTTGCAGTCTACAATCGAACCCATGTATAGACAAGGCGTAAAAGCGTTTGATGCGGATCAATTCAGAAAGTCGTATGATATTATGTTGAATGTTCTCGCTAAAAAATCCGATTATAAAGATGCCATTGATTACAAAGAACGCGCTTTAGAGGAAGGCCAGGTAGTCATTGCGGTACTGGAATTCCAAAGTAACGTGTCTGGTAAACAAAGTACAATTCAAAGTATTCAAAGCGATGTAGTAGCAGGAATAATAAAAATCAATGATCCATTTGTAAAAGTAGTAGACCGATCTAATATGAACAATCTTATTGAGGAGCAAAAAATTAATGTGAAAGAAGGGGCGTACGGAAACTCAGCCATTAAAGCAGGTGAGCTTTTGGGCGCAAATATGCTAGTTCAGGGTAAGTTGATTAATTACTCGTATACTGGAGGAAAGATTACTCGCCAATTAAAACAAGGGTTTGAAAGCTATCAAGTCAAGAAAACGAATCCAGAAACTAAAAAGACGTATTATCAAACCTATTATAAAAGGGTTAATTATTGGGAGTTTGAAGGCTCTTCCTCTGTATTTGCTGAAGTACAGTATCAACTCATTTCGGCCGAAACAGGTGAGGTGGTAAAATCAGATATAATGCGTCAAAAGAAATCCGATTACGTGAATTATGTAAATTATAAAGGGAATAGTAAAAACCTTTACGCGGGTAAATATTCGGGTTCAGGGAGCAAGTATTCTAAAGGAGATGTGATTTATAGTAGTAACGCTCAAAAAAGTAATTTACGTAGAAAAATAAACACAAATAAAAGAACATTGGATTCTGAGGCACAAATGGCATCAGGGGTTTTAAAGCAAATATCGAAAGGAATTGTTAGAGGAGTAACCCAATTTAATACGGATGAATTATAAGCTAATTGTAGGAGTTTCCATAGTGCTTGGGGGAATGTTTGGGCAATGCTCATCGGGTAAAAACGCGGTGAAATACACCCCAGTAGAATCAAATCAGGGTGGTGTTAAGCCTAAG
Source organism: uncultured Flavobacteriales bacterium (assembly GCA_913057875.1). Taxonomy (GTDB): domain Bacteria; phylum Bacteroidota; class Bacteroidia; order Flavobacteriales_G; family Salibacteraceae; genus CAJXZP01. Next base: position 2,815 of record CAJXPI010000238.1, on the reverse strand, counting down.
TGGGTTACAAATAGACCAACCGATCCTGCCTATTATATAGGTATTGCTGTGGCATCGAAAACCACCACGCCAACCACCTATGCCACAGTAGCTCAGGGTAACGCTTTAAATGAGTTGGCTAGTTCTATTGAGGTTCGGGTAAAGTCTAATTCCATGCTTTTCTCATTTGAAGAGCAAAATGCTTACCGAGATGAGTTTAAGGAGTTTGTTCAGGTAAAAACCAATCAAGATATTGAGAATTACGAGTTAGTTGCTACCTGGGAAAATGATTACGAGTACTGGGTATATTATCGTTTGTCTAAAGAACAGTTTGAAAAGGATAAAAATGCCAAAATATCTAAGGCTATTGATATGTCGGTGTCTGTATTAGCCCAAGCAGAGCAAGAGTTTAGTCAAGGTCAATACCGAATGGCAATGATTCACTACTTTGATGCCTTAAAGCCAGTAAAGCCTTATTTAGGAGAGTCATTAAAAGCAACGTTGAATGGATCTAAGGAAGTTTATTTAGGGAACTATTTATTCACCCAAATGGCACAGGGTACCCGGGCTTTCAATATTTCCAGTAGTTCAAGTAAAATTATTGGTAAATGGGGCGGAATGGTACGTAATGATGAACTTACTTTTTTAGTCCAGGATTTGGAGGGGAAACCTATTTCACAGATTCCTGTAAAGTTTGCTTATTCTGAAGGAATTATTCGTCCGCGGGAAGGGGTGAGCAGTTCATCGGGTAAGGTGTTTACCGAAATTAAAAAATTGGGTAATACCAATTCCTTACAAGAGGTAAAAGCTGAAATTGATTTCCAAGAAATGATATTAGGAAACGTTAGACCCGATGAAATTGACAAAATCATATTTGAGCGTATTTCAAACGTTTCCAGTAAAATAAATATTGAGGTGGTTGCACCCCGTTTATTGGTTCAGGTAAATACTGGAAATGCGAGTAAGCAAAGTAAAGAAGTATTGAAAACGGGATTTGAAAGTGCATCTGGAAACCAAGGTTTTTTAATTGCCGATGTTAAGAAAAATGCGGATTTATTGGTGAGTATGGAATCTATTTCTAGAAATGCAGGTGAGTCGTATGGATTGAAAAATGTGCTACTTAATGTATCGCTAAAGATAGTGGAATCGGAGTCAGGTAAAATGGTATATCAAGATCAGATTTCCAACTTAAAGGGAGTTGGGAATTCAGTTTCTGAAGCCACAGCTCAGGCCTATGAGAAAGCAAAAGAGCAAATTGAAAAGAAAATTGTTCCTCGTTTTTACCGGAAGTACATACATTAAGCGGGTTTACTTCTAGGGTGAAATTCTATTAACGTATCCAGTAAATCAGCTTGATTTAAATGCGTGTAAACTTCTGTGGTAGTAATAGACTCATGCCCTAGCATATCTTGTATGGCTCGCAAATCGGCTCCTCTTTGCAATAACTCTGTGGCAAATGAATGACGTAAAGTGTGCGGACTAATATTTTTACGAATTCCGGCTAATTCTGTCAGGTTCTTTAAGATAGTAAATATCATTACACGGGTTAATTGTTTCCCGCGTCTGTTTAAGAATAGGTAGTCTTCCTGTCCTTTTTGTACGGGAACATGAATTCTGACTTCATTCATATATAAAAGAATGTGTTTTTTAGCCATTCCGCCCAAGGGTACCAATCTTTGTTTATCACCTTTTCCAGTAACCCGAATAAATTCATCGTCAAAATAGATATTAGATATTTTGAGATTAACCAATTCGCTTACGCGTAAACCACATCCGTACAAAACTTCAATAATGGCTAGGTTTCTTTCTCCTTCAGGTTTACTGCGGTCAATTTGAGCAATGAGTTGTTCTACTTCTTCATTATTTAAAGTATCCGGTAGTTTTCTTCCTACGCGGGCAGTTTCAATTAAATCGGCTGGATTGGTATCAATAATGTCTTCCAGTAACAAAAACTTGTAAAAGGCCTTAATTCCTGATAGGATTCGATTTTGAGTAGTTATGGCCAGTCCAATATCTGTAATATGATGAAGAAATTTACGGATATGTTCCGTAGTCACTTTTGTGGGATTTACCCCCGGTAATTCCATGTCCATGAATTGCTCCAATTTATTGAGGTCTTCCAAATAGCTCACTAGCGTGTTCTCAGACAAGGAGCGTTCTATATGAAGATACGCTTTAAACTCATTTTTATACCGATTCCATTGTGACATTGAAAAAAGTTTAGAATCCATTTAACGTTTATTGTAGACTGATTTCTAGTTGTTTGATTCTTGTCAGGAAACAAAAAAAACTAAAAAACCGTAAGTTTTTTTAGACCGTAAATTGATTACGGTGGCGGACTCTAGGTTTGCTTTAACAAAATTAAGAGATATGAACACGTACAGAGAAGGAGCATTACTAAACAATATCACCGACACATTGTTTAAAACCAAAGTAGAGGATTCAAATCAATTTCCGATTACAACGGAAGTAATAGGATTGTCAATGTTTCAAATGCCTACCATCTACCATCATATTCAAGAAGGGGCCGAATTGTCTCTGTACTATAACTACGCAGCTCCTCAATCAAGTCAGGCGGTAGAAATTTACTACAAGAACTTCAAGTTGGGGTATTTGCCAAATGCTACAGCCGAACTAATTGAGAAAGTGTTGATGCACGGATTTGATTTAAAGGCAAAAGTGTCGCGCATCATCAAAAAGAAGTACATGCCAATAAGCACTTTGGGCATAATGATCAATGAAAACTATTTATAAGCCATTAAAACCTAAACAATGAAAACGTTAGAAGCTGTCTCTTATACACATCTGACGCTGCCGACGATCTACTCTGTGTAGA
>CAJXPI010000237.1 GCA_913057875.1 uncultured Flavobacteriales bacterium | reverse complement strand
GAGTCTCGTGGGCTCGGAGATGTGTATAAGAGACAGGTACGGCACATTATCCTTAGAATAATCAGCGGGTTTGTTATCCTTGTTAGCGTAAATTCTAAACATAGAGAAGTCGCCCGTATGTCTTGGCCAAACCCAGTTATCAGTATCAAAACCAAACTTTCCAATAGATGATGGTGGTGCTCCAACTAAACGAACGTCCGTGTACTTTTCGGTAATAAAAAGGAAGTATTGATTCCCATGGTAAAATGGTTTGATTTGCGCTCCATAACCTTTCTCTTCCCTAACTACATTTTTAATAGAATCAATTCTAGTCGCAATCAGCTTTTGACGATCTTTTTCTGAAGTACTGATATCAATACCCGCTAAAATCACATTAGAAACATCTTCAATTCCTTTAATGAACATCACATCCAAATCTTTATTGGGTAGTTCTTCTTCACGGGTCATGGCCCAAAAACCATCCGTTAAATAATCATTTTCAACGGTAGAGTGACTTTGAATCTGTCCGTACCCACAATGGTGATTTGTTAGCAATAACCCTTCTTTTGAAATGATTTCGGCCGTGCAACCCCCGCCAAATAAAACAACAGCATCTTTCATACTGGACTTATTGGCATCGTAAATATCGCTTACCGAAATTTTTAATCCTGCGTTTTCTAAATCACTTGCATTATACTGTTGCAACAAAAGCGGAATCCACATTCCTTCTTTCGCCATTGTGGTCAAAAAAGACCCGCCAACACATACCATTAATAGTAATAATTTCTTCATCATAGTTGCTTGTTGTTTATTGTACTCGAATTTTTAAAGCCTTGCGAATTTAATGAAATAGAAATCATTATTACATGACATTTCTTGTAATGTTTTACCCCTAACTTTGCACCATGCATAGCATTGAACCACATTGGAACTGGCGAGCCTTTTATATGGCAGAAGAAGACCCAAGTTCACCATTTTTTGGAAGAGAATACAGCGAGTTTGAATTTCAGGATAGCATTTACAATTATGTAATCCACCCGCAATGGGACAACTTTGAGTCGCAAACCCTTTTCATAAAAATTTTAATGGCCGATTACAATACAGGTTACGCCATTATTGAAATGATGGGTGAATGGAATGACACCTTATATAATGATGTGATGTTCTTGAAACGTAATATTATTGACCACTTGGTGGACCGAGGAATTACCAAATTTATTTTGATTGGTGAAAACGTCTTGAATTTCCATTATTCAGATGATAGTTATTACGAAGAGTGGTTTGATGATATTGAAGACGGATGGATTGCTGCCTTAAACCTAAGAGATCATGTACTAAGTGAGTTTAAAGAAGCCAATATTGACCATTATTTTTTACTGGATGGCGATTTAAACGAGCAAGATTGGCGAACCAATAAACCGGATCAATTGTTTTACAAAATTGAAGATTTGGTTCAAAAAAGATTGGGCTAAAAAGCCTCTCCCACAGAGATATAAAAACCTTCTGTGTTTTCTCCCCAGGCATAATCTAATCGAAGAAACAAACGTTCCTTAGGTAAGGGCGTATATCTAATTCCGGCTCCAGCGGTGTAGCGATAATTCTTGTTTACATCTGAAAGGCCGTTCCCTATTCCGCCTACACTTCCAAATGCCGCTAAGGCAAAGTATTTAAAAATCAACCGACTTCTATATTCTGCCTGATACACTAACATGGCTCGGTCTCTATAAATTCCTTTTCTATACCCACGCATTTGCTCACTTCCTCCTAATAGCGACATTAAGTTAAAAGGAACATATCCAGTATGCAACTCTCCAAATAGTTGCAGGGCAAGCACATCCTTTTTAGTGGATAGCGTAATGTATTTTCGAATATCTAAAGCTACAAACTGATCGGTATAGGTAGCTCCGAAAGCCTCGGCAGCAACCATGTAAGAAAAATCAGCGTACCAACCCGAAACGGAAGACCAAATATGACTTCTACTATCATAACGCATTCCTACACCCAAACTTGACTGGGTACTACCGTACTTGCCATTGGTAAAGCTATCTTCTAAAATCCCATTAGGTTCTGGTGTAATATCCGATTTCTGAAAAGCGTACTTCAATCCAATAGAAATAGAATCACTAATAACCTTTCGGTACACATTTAAACTCAATTTAGGATACGTAGCATCATACCATTCATAGTATTGCCCATCGTGGGTATTTCCTACTCCACTAAAAAAGTAGGGATAATCAAAATATCCTACATCTCCATACACCCACCATTTTCTATTTACATGTAAGTCGTAGTTGATATTACTCAACATCTGCTTGTTTTGGGTATAAATGAAAGACGGTGTGATTTTAGATGGCATTAGAATGGAATCTTGAGCATCAAATTTGAAACTAACAATTCCCACGGCACCAAATGCCAATCGTGTTTCGGGTGTGTAATAAATACTTGGTAAGACTTGGAATCGGACTTTTTTATTAGCCTTTCTCAATTGTCTATCCATTCTTTTTTGAAAAATCTCAGCCTCTTTAGCGGTTAAGGTATCAGTATACACTTGTGCGTTGCCATATTGGGCAATCACCAACAATCCAATTAGATACAAAAAAAGGCTCTTTAAACTCATCCCGTTCAAACTTAACACAAACTAGAATAACGTTTTGAATATTTAAATCTTTCGCGCGCGAAGCATTTCTCTTTTACCTGGAGGTCCTGGAATACGCTCCACCTCAAAACCAACAGACTGTAAGTCTCTTCTTACTTGCCCTTTAGCTGAGTAGGTAACCATAATTCCGTTTTGGTCTAATGCATTATAAAGCAAGGTAAATATTTCAGGCGTCCATAAATGCGGTTGTTTATCTGGACCAAAAGCATCAAAAAATAGGATGTCAAAAGCATTTGCGTACTCGATATCTGCCAAAGCCGTTTTCCTTTTCAATAACGAAAACAATGGGCTTAATTCTTGGTTTTGTTCCCAAGGTAGTTCATGCAATTGGCTAAAAACTTCCTTTTCTTCTTGATTAATACTAAAATCTAATTGTGACCACACTTCCTTTTCTAAAGGAAATAATTCAATACTAGTTAACTCTAAACGCGTTTGCTGTTTCCGGGCAAATTGGTGAGCTAACAAAATATTCAATCCCGTACCAAAACCCATTTCAAATACGCGAATGGTATCCAAGTGTACTAATTCATCCAATCCTGAAGCAATATACACATGCTCTGATTCTTGACGCGCTCCATGCCGGGAATGATAGGTTTCATTTAGCTCCTCATTGTACAACGTTGGACTTTGATCCCCGGTGGTTAAAACTTCTAGTTTCATTACTTCGCTATTAGTGTTTTTAAATGCTTTGCACTTGCCTCCTGAAGTTCAGGGTAGAAGTCTTTGAATAATTTATACAATCCATTCTCATGTTTGGTTAAGATCGGAACTCCTTGTAACATATTGGACTCAAATTTAGCACGAGAGGCTAGTCCGTTAAACACATGAGTCATTCCTCCTTTATTTCCATACTCGAAAAAGATATCCCGTACAATCATGAAATCATAAAACCTACTTGCTCTGGGCGTCATGTCAGATTGGTACCTTTTCATCATATCATATACATGATGGGTATACTCTCTGAGGTTTACACTGGAATAGTCGTTGAAATTCGAGGCCAAGAAATAATCAAAATACACATCCGAGACTACAGGTGCGTATTTTGAAAAATAAGGTTGCAATAGCTTGTTGGTCTTTTTAACCAAAGGATGGGCATCGGTAAATTCATCAATAAACTGATGCAGTTTCAATCCTTTCTGCATATTTACAGAAAGGGTTTCTTTTTTAGTTCCTCTTATAAAATCGCCTAGAAAATTTCCAATGGCTATTTCTTCGTTATCTCCTGATAAATGAAAATGTGCCAGAAAATTCATACTTCGATTTTGTTATTTCATCACCTTGTCTTTTAAGTGGTCAACCACATCCAAGCCATAAGCAACAAGTGTATCACTCCGCATGAGCGCGGGGCGCACAAAAATATCAAAAGCGGGTTTATCCTCCGCCTGATCGGCATCAATTATTTCTACATCTAAAGAATGGGTGGCAATAAAGTCTTGAACAATATGGCAGTCATGACAATCGTCACCAATGTATAATGTGTATTTCTGGTTTTCCATTTTCGTCAATGTTTCTCTTTCCTATTTTAAATCTTCTAATTCGTGTACAATAATGCTCCGTCTATCAAAGTCAATGGTGCCTGCTTCTCGTAATTCATTCATCACTATAGTCACCGTTTGACGTGAAGTAGCTGTTAAATTGGCGATATCTTGATGTGTCAATTTATGTTTTACAGCATATTCAAATCCTACTTTTTTTCCCTTTGTTAATAC
>CAJXPI010000236.1 GCA_913057875.1 uncultured Flavobacteriales bacterium | reverse complement strand
GAGATGCTCAGGAGTCTCGTGGGCTCGGAGATGTGTATAAGAGACAGATTTCATTTTCAATGGTAACCCCAATTATCACGCGTATTATTTTAAAGATTCAGAAATCACATTTACCAGCATATTTGACTCCATACCTTTGGCACACGAGTTTAGAACAAATTTGAAACACATACCATCTGATTATCTCTACCTATCTAATATTCCCGCCAATTTACAAGAGGTGGCAAAGGAAGTTTTCCCTTATTTAACTTTAAAACAACAAGGACTAAATAGAGAGGATATTCTACTAAGTAAAAACATACATGACCTCAACGCTAGAATTTTGAATACGCCATTTTTTTCCAGCACCTATAATAATTACGGGGATTGGAATAATTTTGATTCAGATTCTGTTTTTAAAGATGGCACAGGATTTATTCTGAATAATACCCAAGAATATGGACCAACAATAGAAATTGATTTGGATACCTTAACTTTTAATCGATTTACCCAAGTTCATGCGCAAATTGATGTTCCAAATATTCCTAGTGGTTCTGGAATAATTACGTGTGAGTTATATCAAAACTACAAAAGAATTAGTTGGCAGGGTAGAAATGTTGAGGAGTACATTTCCAAAACCGACTCTATCAAAGAGGTTACTGCACATTTAACTATTAATTTACATAATACCATTAAGGCATACCATTCCTTAAAAGGTTACCATCTAAAAATTTCATTCTGGAATAAGAATCTGCAAGCCCAGCGACTCTCTAATTTTACTGTTGAATTGAAACGTAGTAACCCATGGGAATATGGTATTATTGAACCTATTCCAACCGTAAGGTAGTTATCTAATTATCCAAGACGCCAATTTTGTCAATTCCGAGACAAACTTTTATTACACACCCCTAAAATGGGTTGTATATTAGCGGCATAAAATATTATTATGCTACGGAGAATTATTGCGGCAATTTTTTTGTTACTGGCATCGGGAATGACCAATGCGCAAAACCAACCACCTTTAAATATAGACGAATTATCTATTGTCCAGGGCACCTATTTGGGGGTTGCTCAACCCACCCTTCAAGAAATGAGATTAGATAATGATGGGGTTACTGGACAGTATTACGAAGTGGATAACTTCAGAGAACGTTACAATCCAACACCTATTGAACGAAATGTTTACCCGAGATTAGATGCTTTATGGCAAGCGAATCAACAACAAAACAAAAAAGCAGCTAAAGCCCCAAGTTCGCAATTAATAGGAAGCTATGCTGGTATTGGCTATACCAATGTAAACCCACCTGATCCATGTGTGGCTGCAGGACCAAACCATGTGATTCAAATGGTGAATGGTAGTGGAGGTGCCCTTTATAAAATTTATGATAAATCGGGGAGCCCCATTACTGGTAATATTAGTTTTGACAACCTTTTTTCTGGTTATTCGGGATTAGGAGACCCTATTGTTATGTACGACCAATTATCTGACCGGTGGTTCTTAAGTGAGTTTTCAAGCAGTGGTAATCGTTTATTGGTAGCTATTTCTTTAACAAACGATCCAACCGGAACCTTTCATACCTACGTTTTTCAAGCAACTAACTTTCCCGATTATCCAAAGTATTCTGTTTGGCCAAATGCATATTACTGCACAGCCAACGAAAATAGCTGTTCTATATATGCTTTTGAAAGAGATTCTATGTTAGTGGGCGCTCCTGCTCGACTGATTAGACGTTCGGTAAATAATTTAAGTGGGTTTGGATTTCAAACCTTAACTCCCGTAAATTTCGAAGGTACTCAACTTCCGACAGCTCCTACCCCAGCAACTTTTTGGAGACATGTAGATGATGAAGCTCATTTTCAGTTTTCGGCTGATCCTTTTAATGACTATGTAGAATACTGGACTTTTGAACCCAACTTTGATACCGTGACCCTTTCTACCTTTTTGGGGCCAAACAAAATTAATGTTACCGAATTTGATTCCGATTTAAATGGATACCGTGCATTTAGTGCCATTGACCAAAAAGGATCAAGTACAAAATTAGATCCCTTACGAGAAGTATTTATGAACCGAATGGCATATCGAAACTTTGGAACATATGAAGCTTTGGTAGCCTGTCATGTTACTGATGTGAATGGATCGGATTGGGCAGGGATGCGCTGGTATGAGTTTCGAAAAATTGGGACGGGCAACTGGAAACTGCATCAAGAAGGAACATATGCACCAGATGGCGATAGTAGATGGATGGCTGCCATTCAAATTAATGGCAACGGTTCCATTTGCATGGCCTATTCTGTATCAAGCACCAACACCTATCCATCATTGAGATATACAGGTAGAAATATTAACGATCCTATAGGACAAATGACCCTACCCGAACAAATTATAACAGATGGGACTTCGGCTAACCGATCTAATCGGTATGGTGATTATGCGGCCATGACTGTTGACCCAGGTAACGATTCTACGTTTTGGTTTACGGGTGAATTTAATCTTAGTCAAAATTGGAGTACTCGAATTGCACATATAAGCTTATCTGATAGCTGCATGGGCTTAACTGGAATTACTCAAACAAGTGGAACATTTAAATGTCCCACAGACACCAACGGAAGCATTATTGTGCAAGGTCTAAATGGTACCGGAAGTAACTATACTTATAGTATGGATGGAATAAACTTTTTAGCAGATTCTTTGTTTGCCGGATTAAAACCAGGAATGCATACCATTTATATTACCGATGGTTTTTGTACTGCGGAATTACCTGCAACCATTGAGGGACCTGCTCAAATTCAATATGTAGATTCTGTTCGCAATATCTCATGCCATGATGAAATGGATGGATTTATTGACATTGTAGGTTATGGAGGCTCTGGTTCGTTAAGATACAGCTTAGATAGTTCAAATTGGACTAATCAAGCATATTACACCAATCTAGATTCAGGAAGTTATACCGTTTACATCAAGGATGATAGCAACTGTATTTTAGAACTAAAACCTATTGAAATCATTAATCCAGATACACTTTTCAGCACCTACCAAGCCACTCCCACTTCCTCTGATATTGCAGCTGATGGTGAAATTTTAATGTCTGCTTCAGGAGGAACTCCTCCTATTGAGTATAGTCTATATTCCACCGTTCATTATTCTCCAGATAGTTTATTTACCGGATTAGCAAAAGACATTTACGTAGTCTATACTAGAGATGCCATGGGGTGTAAAATTTCAGACACTATTATTGTAAGTCCACTCGGAATTCCTTCCATTTTTATTGGTAACAGCATCCAATTATTTCCAAACCCTACATCGGGTGAGTTTAAGGTTGAAACAGGAAATGATAAAGAATTAATAGATGCAACCATTACCATTAAAGATGTTACAGGTAAAGAAATAATTAGAAAAAAAATTGAGTCTGCCCATGCGGATAATTTAATTTTTAATCTTAGCGGGAATGCAAAGGGACTTTATTTGATGAGTATTAATAAAGGGGACCAAATTCATACCCTGAAAATTATTTTGAAATAATAATAAAAATATACGGAGTAAAATGAAAGTCGGGTGTGAATTACATCCGACTTTTTTTATGCTTAGTTGGCTAGCATTAGGCTAAGATTGTACTTTTACACCATGCTAAAAAAAGCCACATCTGTTCTTCAAAAATTTTGGGGATATCCTGATTTTAGGCCAGATCAAAGAAAGGTGGTTTCCAGTATTCTAGACAAAAAAGACACCCTAGCCTTGTTACCTACCGGAGGAGGCAAATCTATTTGTTACCAGGTGCCAGGTTTGGTACTGGATGGAATGGTTGTAGTTATCTCTCCTTTAATTGCTCTCATGAACGATCAAGTTCAAGGCCTAAAGGATCGAAATATTTCGGCTATTGCCATCACTTCTAGCATGAACTATAAGGAGGTAGAAATTGCCTTGGACAATGCCGTTTACGATAAATACAAGTTTCTTTACATCTCACCCGAGCGTGTAAATGGAGATCTTTTTCAGCAAAAATTAAGAGAAATGAAAGTCTCCTTTTTTGCTATTGATGAAGCGCATTGTATTTCTCAATGGGGTTTTGACTTTAGACCATCCTACTTGAAGCTTTCTGAATTGCGCGAGCTCCAACCCAATTGTCCAATTTTAGCATTAACGGCAAGTGCCCCTCCAAGGGTAGTTGACGACATTAAAAGTCATTTAGCTTTAAAAAATACCGATTTTATTACTGGAAATTTTATCCGCCCCAACCTTTCCTATTACTTTATGGAAACGGATAATAAACCCAACCAAATTTTTAAAATTTTAAAACGTCAAAGCACTTCTGGTATTGTATATACCCTGTCTCTTATACACATCTCCGAGCCCACGAGACTCCTGAGCATCT
>CAJXPI010000235.1 GCA_913057875.1 uncultured Flavobacteriales bacterium | reverse complement strand
CGAGATGCTCAGGAGTCTCGTGGGCTCGGAGATGTGTATAAGAGACAGCCATTCCACCACACAAAAAATGGTGTTCCTGATTTAACAGCATTTCGAATGAATTTCATCGCTGCCTCTGATGTTTCATCATCTACCGTTTCCATTCTCTTTTTCGTTAAAGGTCCGGTATCTTTAATCGGTCCATCAGCGGTGGAATGGATGACACCACGTGGGCCATAATTTTTTCTAAAATCTGGATATTTTTCAGGGTTTGGATAATCTGGTAATTCTGGTTCTTCTTCTGCATTTAGATGGTATAAATTACCAAAAAACTCATCAAACCCATGATTGGTTGGTAAATGCTCATCACGATCACCAAGGTGATTTTTACCAAATTGACCAGTGGTATATCCTAAAGGCTTAAGCAACTCGGCAATTGTTGGGTCTAATTCCGATATACCCTGTTTTGCACCTGGCATACCCACTTTACTCAGTCCCGTGCGAAAAACACTTTGCCCTAGAATGAAAGAAGATCTTCCGGCCGTGCAACTTTGCTCTGCATAATAATCGGTAAAGATGGCTCCTTCATTTGCAATTCTATCAATGTTTGGTGTCTGGTAACCTGTAATCCCCATAGTGTAGGCACTAATATTGGATTGCCCAATATCATCCCCCCAAATTACCAATATATTGGGCTGTTTATTTTTTTGAGCTTGTGATTCCATTTGGAAACCAAACATCAGGGCACCTATACCCGCGGTAAGAAAAATTTTCTTTCTGGAAAATTTAAAATTTAGCATAAATTAGATTTTTAGAGTAATGTAAAAATAGAGAATAATTAAGGGAATCAACAAATTTTCTAGATTAACCTAAAATTCTTTTCCAAAGGCTACAGAAAATGACCAGGAATCATATCCTTTTTTTAGATCGTAAAAGAAACCTGTAGCAATCACCCAGTCTCGCCCAAACTTATAGCCATATTCGCCACCTAATCTTCCAATCCACAGGTTTTCATGCTTCTCTAGTTCTATTCCGCCCCCTCCGTAAAAAGTCAAGTGATCAGTAAGATTATATGCAGCAATTCCGGCAATTACCAAGGCATTTTGTCTATTTAAGTGGCGTTTAGCAATTATATACTCACCTAACTCTAGGTCAATCATAGTACCAATTTCCCATTTAGGGTGGATTCTTCTGAAATAATCTAACCCAATAGCGGGAATCAAAACACCATCTGCTTCTAAACTGCCTTCCGCAGATCCTTCTGGTACATAGGTATAGCCAAAAGCTATTGTAAATAAATTTTTAAATTCCTTTTCCTCTGTTTCTTGACCCATACTCATACTCGCCATTAAGAGTAGGAGGACCACAATGTTCATTTTTCTCATTAATGGATGGTTTTACTTTGATTGACTGGTAAATATCACACTAAAATAGGGTTAATTGAGTGTTAAAATTGGGGTTTTCTAATTCCAATAGTTTCTTTTTACCTGGTAAACCTCCTGCATACCCTACTAATTCCTTATTTGAGCCAATAATTCTATGGCAAGGAATAATAATTGAAATACCATTAGCCCCATTGGCTGAAGCTACCGCTCGTATGGCTTTTTCATTTCCGAGTTCTTGAGATAACTTTAAATAACTGCGTGTTTCTCCGTATGGGATTTCTTGTAATTGTTTCCAAACGGATTTTTGGAATTCCGTACCTATCAGATGAATTGGCAAATCAAATTCCTGCCGCTCACACTTAAAATATTGCTCCAGTTGAATAATACTTTTTTTAATTATTTCTGAAGGGAATTCCATAAACTCAGAATCTAATACCTTCATTAAACGTTGATCAATAGACTGACGCATTTTCCGATAGCGCCAATCGGCTAGCACCAATTTTTCCTGAAAGGAAGCAATCTTCAATTCTCCAATTGGGGATTGATAGTACTGAAATTGAATAGCCACTATTTAAAATTTCTTTGGTTAGGGATAGGTGCATCTATACCTTCCTCTTTCAGTTTATTAAAAACTTCCAAAGCAATTTCGCTATTGGTTCGCAATGTATCTGAGAATGTTGTCCAGTACAACAATGCAAACTCCAAATTTCCATCCTCTCCGTATCCATAAAAATAGGTTTTTGGTGCAGGATCTTTAAAAGTACTAGCATGGTCATTTGCTACTTTATTAAACAGCTCAATAACAAAGTCAGGATTAGCACTTGCGGAGGTACGCATTCTAATTTTACTTCTGCGGTCTCTATCTGCTAAAGTCCAGTTAACCACTTTTTTTGAAATCAAATCACCATTGGGAATAATTGCTTCTGCACCAGAATAGGTTCGAATACTACTAGAACGTACGCCAATATTTGTTACCTCTCCCATTTCATTATCTACTTCAATAGCATCACCTAAGTTAATGGGGCGTTCAAAAGCCAGTATTAGACCTGCAATAAAATTGAGCACCACGTTTTGAAGACCGAAACCAATACCTACAGAAAGTGCTCCAAATACCAATCCTAATTTAGAAACATCATAACCTGCAGCAGAGAACGCCAAGTAAACTCCGAGCGCAATTACTACAATTCGCAGTACCAAAGAAATTGCAGGGGCAACTCCTCTTGGTAAGACACGCAACATCCATTCATCATGAAACAATGAGGCAACAATTTTGGCTAATATAATGGAGCCTACAAACAAACTGGAGAAAGACAAAAGACTTCCTAATGAAATTTTTGTTTCTCCAATTTTCCATGAAATTTCTAATAAACCATATAACCAATCCATTACATTTTGCTGCACATCAAACCCGCTCAAAGTGTAAATAACCCAAAGAATAAATCCTAAAAAAGCAATCACCGGCTGAAACCTTTTAGTTGTAGCCTCTACCATCACACTTAATGGTTGCAACTCACTACTTTTTCTTATCTGAATAACTAAAAGCAATAAATTCGTAATGATTTTTACCGCCATAAAAACTACCATTCCTAAGGAGGTAGAAATGACCACACCATTTAACAGTACATCTGCTAAATTGACCATTCCAATAACGTTAAACAACATGGAAGTCAAGGTTAAAAACAAATAAATAGGCGCAACTAGATTAAAAACTTTCACTAAATAATCAAACATTAGCGCATGTGCGTTCATGATTTTTCTACCCCAATAAATGGCTGGAAAAACAATGGTAGATTTAAGAAGCAATACCATTCTAAGCTCGAAGGAGCGTGACTCAAAATAGGGCTCTGTGCTTTGAATTAGAAACGCAGCAAAAACTAATAACATGAAACCAGTCATTCTACTCGTGGTTATTCTAGGAATAAGATACGTAGATGCTGCCAAGACTAAAAATATTTGAATTTCCGAAAAAACAGGTACAACAGAGTCAAAGAAAAAAGACCCGATTAGAACCCCAATTACTAAAGTAGATGATAGCTGACTTTTGATTATGGTTTTCACTTGTAATTCTATAAGGTTGTCTAAATGAAGAGAAACCTGTCCCCATTTATGGTTTACCCAAATTAACAAAAGGAACACAAATAACATAAATAGAATCTGACCAACAACAGGCTTAGCACTGGATTGCACAAAATCTTTTAAGCTATTAAAATCAGACAAAACGCCATCCAAAACACGATGTTCTTCCACATTAGCAGAATCAATCACCTGGGCAGTATCAAGGGGTTCACTCATCCAAATTGGGGAACTATCTAACGTAAAATACTCTTTCTGCTTTTGGCGTTCATATCGTTTTATCTCTGATTTTGCCTCATCCACTAACAGAATGAGATCGGTAATTCGCTTTTCCACTTTAAACAAACTGTCTAAACGAACATGAGATGTTTCGATCATGTCGTCTAGTGAAAAAATCATTGTATCCAAACTTGCAAATACATCCTTAGACTCTGTATTTTGGAGCAATAAAGTCCGAGTATTTTCCCATTTAGTGCGCTCATCAATAAGTTCGTTGTTCACCCCATTTACTTCCTGGGTTCTATTATTTAATATAAGTTGAACCGATTTCAACTTTCCTTTATAATCACTCCAGGTGACCTCCCTAATCTTCAATTCCCTGCGCGACAAAACATCTATCTCCTTAAATAGAGAATCTCTGCCAATAGAAATGCTAACTTGAGCAGTATCCAAAATAGAATCTACCTCTAGGGTTTTAGCGTTGGGCTTAAGAACTTCACGCAAACTCTTTAGACGAGTTCTAAGCACCTCCGTTTCACTAGATATTTCGTTAATAGTAAGGGCGTTTTCTTTAAGTGTTGTATCCGAAGAAGATTCATTAGAAGGTTGCGCCAAGAGTAAACTATTTACCATCCCTAAAATCAAAAACACAAAACCTAGTGAAATATTTTTTAAACTCATCGTTTATCTATATTTAAT
>CAJXPI010000234.1 GCA_913057875.1 uncultured Flavobacteriales bacterium | reverse complement strand
CAGGAGTCTCGTGGGCTCGGAGATGTGTATAAGAGACAGTTTTGATTCCGGGAATAGCTTTTTCAATTCTCCGTTGAGCTCCCATTGAAAAGGCATCCATATAGTCAAAAGTAGAAGTTAGAAAGTGGTACTTTTTCACATACTCTGCAGTTCTGATTAACTGCACAAATAAATGCCTAGGCATGTGTTTTTCAATAATTTGATTTACTTTTTTTTGCGCAGAATTTTGATAAAAGTAATTTACCTGAAACGGTTTATCATTGAAAATGGAGGTCGCCAAATTCCAAAGAATCCCCATTTTGCTCAATTTAATAAAATGAATCTCGATGCAATATGGAGACAGGTTTTCTACTGCCTTTGGGTGGACCTCACTATCAGTCAAACAGACCAATACCACTTGATGTTCTTTTGCTAAAACCTTTAAGTGATGATAGGCCCTTAGTTTATCACCCTTTTCTAAAGGCCATGGTATTCTGGATAGTAGGACTAAAACCTTCATTTTTTAAAAGATTTAATCATTTCTAGCAAAGCTTTTTGGGTATTGGTTATGTCAAATTCACTTTCTGCAAGAATCCGAGCATGACGCGCAATAGAATCTGTTCGATCTTTGGAACGCATGGTTTCCACAATCTCTCGGGCCATTTGTTTGGGAGTATCCGCAATTATGATGTCTTTTCCAGTTTGAGCAGGAATTCCCTGTGCTCCTTTAGTTGTGGTGCAAACTACTTGACCTAATGCCAAGCCCTCAATAATTTTAATTCTAATTCCACTGGCTTCAAATAAAGGGACCGCCATTAATTTTCCTGAAAGAATGAAACTATGAGCGTCTTCTATTTCCCCTTTAAAAATTACTCCTTCCGGTAAATCTTGAGTAAATTCTGGGGCGGCATTTCGACCGCCTATGTGAAATTCTAATTGATTATTTCTTTGTCGAATAAGTGGCCAAACTTCTTCTAAAAACCAGTTTATTCCGTGAATATTTGGTTCCCAATCTAGGGCCCCCAGAAAAACAATTTTATTCTCTGCATCATCGTCTACTACTGTTTCATCAGGTAACGAAATTCCAAAGGGTAGATAAATTGTTTTATTTAATCCTATGTATGAGTTGAAAAATGCTTTATCGGTCATGCTAATTGCCCCGACCACATCAAATTTTTTTAATTCCCTGAGTTCAAATTCACGAAGTTGTCTTACCGGGGCTTTTAGCAAGTTCCTTTTAAAGAAACTATCTTCTGAGAACAATCGTTCTTCCCATAATTGAAATTCCACATTATGGGATCGCATAAGCAACACCCCATCGCATTTTTTTCGAACCATATCCACATAGGTCGCAGTAAACGTTCCTTCAAAAACAACCAAATCGTATTTGGTTTGTGTCAATGTATCCGAAATTAAATTAGCAAAACGATCATCATTAAAACGACTAACAATATAATTTGCATCCGACCAAAGGTTTTGAATAAGCTTTCCTACTTTAGGTGCGGTATCTACCATTACACTTTCCGGTTTTGACGCTTTAAATACGGGGTCTAATGGCATTTCAGAATGCGGATGCTTAATTGTAGCTATGCTTAAAGTTTTTACCTTCCAACCCATCTCAAGCATCGCTTTAGCTAATTGATATGTAGCTAGTGTGCCTCCATCGTTGGGCGGAAATGGGAATTTATGACAAATCTGAAGTACCTGCATTAACTACTCTTTTTCTTGAAGAATTTGGCAAGGAATAAAAATGGAGCTTTAATTTTTTTGATCAAAAAGTTATAGAACCCAGAATCCAATAAAACAGAATCAGTGGTTGCTTTATAGGTAAGAAATGCTCCTAAAGGTAAAAGGGTGGCTGTAGCCATCCACATACCAATATTGGCCGATAGTTCTCCTTGTTTCACCAATTTCATTCCTGACATAGTGATTATGTGGTAAATAATAAAGATCAAAATAGAGAACACCACCGGCATACCTAACCCGCCTTTACGAATAATGGCCCCTAAAGGTGCTCCAATGAAAAATAAAACAATACAAGCAAAAGATAGGGTAAACTTTTTATGCCATTCGATTTCGTGCATATAAACTCTTCTTTCGCGCATTTCCTTTTCATCATTAATACTTTGAGAGT
This sequence comes from uncultured Flavobacteriales bacterium, assembly GCA_913057875.1. Taxonomy (GTDB): domain Bacteria; phylum Bacteroidota; class Bacteroidia; order Flavobacteriales_G; family Salibacteraceae; genus CAJXZP01. The sequence continues at coordinate 2,259 of CAJXPI010000234.1, read as the reverse complement.
AAGTTTTGGAGGATCTTGCAATATTAATAGCGGTGGAGTAGAGTCCTAATTTCTCATTTTGATTCATGTTATCAAAAAGGTCTTTTGTTCGAATCTCGGTTGGAAGTGAATCTGTTTTAGCAAAATTTGTATCCGCATAGATTTGCAATCTGTTACTCATTGCTTTTTGATAATCCTGCATGCGAGCATCAAGCTTACCTGTTAAAGTATCCATAGAGGCTTCCAATTGCTTCAAATTCAACATTTCGTAATGATCCTTAAACAAATCATCATCGGTTCGATTAAATTGAAAGGAAGTTAAATCAAAGCGAACAGTATGTTGATCCATTTCGGAGTAATCAAAGGGGTGTGATTTACCGTTGTTTTCTTTATATCTTCTTACGTTATACAGGTCAAAAATTAAGAACCTACCGTCTACAGTGGTGGCCATATTTCCACTTTCGGCCAAAGTAATTTCTTTGTTACCGTTATGCATGGTATGATCGTAAATTTGAATTTTGCGCATACCTTGACCATTTTCATCTTTTTCTTTTATTCGAATAGTAAACCCATCAATTCCAGTGTAAAAAACACCGGGTTTAAATTCTAAAGCAGGACGCTGATGCATGACGTCATATAAAAGCGTTTTAAATTTCAAATTGGCAACTGGCATGACGTTATTCGAATGATAAAAGGCTAATCCGCTAATAACAAGGTTGAATATTATTAAAGGAAGCATAATTCTACCTAACGAAATTCCAGAGGATTTCATGGCAACCAATTCATAGTTTTCTCCTAAATTACCAAAGGTCATAATAGAGCTTAACAAAATAGCCAGTGGCAACGCCATGGTGACTAGGTTTGCAGAAGCAAAGGCAAAAAGTTCAATAAGCACCATACCCTCAATGCCTTTTCCAACCATGTCTTCCAAGTAATTCCAAAGGAATTGCATTTCGAAGATGAACAACGTTATAAAAAAGGTCATTATGAATGGACCTAAATACGTTTTAATAACAAATAAATCGAGTTTTTTCAACGGAAACCATATTAGTGAAAACAAAGATATCTCATCATTCTAACAGAACAGATGAGATATCCTTAAAAATAGTTATAAGTGTTGTGCTTATGAACCAATCACATGTTTTAAGTCTTCAATTTGGCTATCCCATAACTGAATAGATTCTTCTGTCTCATCCTCTTCCGCGTGATCGGTAACCATTAAAGCTACATCTTTTGTAAGGGAATCAATTTTGATAGCCATTTCCCAATAATAATCGGTTCCTTCATCTGATACCCATTGAAAACGGATGGAATTTTCCTTCTTTTTTGAAATTAGCTTAGCTACCTCATCAGCACCTTCCCAAGTAAAAGTATAGTGATCGTTTTTGTTAACTACATTATCTGCAAACCATTCTGCTAAAGCACTTGGTGCACTGATGTAATTATATAATACATGCGGTGATGAACGCATAAAGTATTCTCTAGTAAATTTTTCTTTTGTTGCCATTATATAAAAGTCGTTTAGTCTTTGTTAGTGTTGCACAATATAGTTAATGTGAAATAAATGAAAATACCGTTTATCTACTTTTTCCGGAAAGTAATTAACGATTGGTCCCATTTTGAATTATGTATAAACTTTGTCTTATAGAGAAAGTAGTATATTGAAAAAGAAACTGTTATTCCAATAAATGAGCCAGCCAATACATCGGCTAAAAAGTGCTGGGATAAATAAATTCTTGAAAAACCCGTAAGGAATGCTAGTCCAAATAAGGGAGCTTCCCACCGTTTCTTGTTTATTAAAAGCATTAGGGAAGTCATAATTGCGAATACTGCGGTGGTATGTCCGGATGGAAAACTAAATGCGGTATGCAAATCAACTCCCTCTACATATCGCAATGAGATTTTTATTTGTTCAAAGTAAGCTGAAGGACGGGGGGTAGGCCCAAAAACTATCTTTTTGAAAAATTGAGCAAATAGACCAGATACAATTCCGGAAAGCGCGATTTGTAGTGTCCAGCGGTAATTGTAAAAAAGTAAACCTATTGAGATTGCTACCACTGCAAATCCATCACCTACATAAGTTAAATAGGTAAATAAATAATCTGCTGAGGGACTAAAATAACCGTTGAAAAAGAGATGAATATCTTGTTTTTCAAAAAAGTAAAGGATCGTCAAGGAGATCACTGCGAAAATAAAGTACAATCCAAGGTATATGGAGTGCGATTTTAGGACTGTCTCTTATACACATCTGACGCTGCCGACGATCTACTCTGTGTAGAT
>CAJXPI010000233.1 GCA_913057875.1 uncultured Flavobacteriales bacterium | reverse complement strand
TATAAGAGACAGTATTTGCATAGTCTAATGAATCTGGAAGATCATTCGAAGCTTCAGCCATTAATTCTTCCATTGATTTTTCAGCGGTATCAGCTACAGTAGAATCTGGAGTTGCAACTTCAGTTTCAGCGTCCGCTATTAAATCAGAAATATCTGAATTATCTTCTGCAACCACATCAGCCGTTTCAGTTGAGGTTTCTTCTGTAGTTTCAAAAGTTGCTCTTAAGATCGTGTTTGCTTGATCTAAACCACCAATGATTTGAGAATTATCGTAACATTCCCAAAACTCTAACTTAGCAGTTCCTTGTAGGATTTTACGAACACGATCTTTAGATTTTACACCTGGAAGCTCCACAATGATTCTTCCAGTCCCTGTAAGTCTTTGAATTTTGGGCTGAACAACACCTAAGTTATCTACCCTTTTTCTTAACACTTGCTCGGTACGAGAGATAGCATCTTCTGCCTCTGCCGCTATAATATCTAAAATTTCAGCATCTGATGCATTTGCAGAAATCTTATCCTTATTTTCTAAGTTGTGAAAAACTGCCGCTAATTTAAAGTCAGGAGCTACATCTTGATGAGCTTCTCCAAAAACAGTAACAAAATCATCTGAACTATTCTTTTGATTATCAATTGCTGCTTTTAATATTTTTTGGAAGGTTGGATTTGATTTATTGGTACCTGCCATTTCTGAAATTAGTTCAGGCACGAAAACTTCCAGAGTTACGTGCATACCTCCTTGTAAATCTAAACCTAAATTCATCTCGCGTTTCTTCACGTAAGAATAGGTATGACCCAATAATGGATACACTTCTTCAGGGCCTTTATTCAAAAGAATTTCTGTTTCAAACTTTTGTTGAGCAGTTTCCTTTTCGAATACAGACATTTCTTCGACCTGACTTAATGAGTCAGCTTTTTGCACTGCTACCACAGCGGCTTCTTTTTCTACATTACCTGAAACCCAGGTAAATGACAATTGGTATAAACTTGCTAGGACCAGTAAAACTGCGAATCCCCAAATGAACGATTTATTCTGCATCTATATTTAACTTATTTCCAGGGCATTATTTACCCCATAAAAATTAGGAGCGCAAATATAGAATTTCCAACGAATTTACCCAATGTTAAGGAGGTTATCTAAATATTTTTTCAATCGGCTCAAAATGAGTTATACCAACTAAGAAATTGATCGTAATTTTGAAATTCAAAAATAATGAACTTTGAAGCTGATATTATTTGATGGATACTGCGGCCTTTGTAACAAATCGGTAGATTGGGTGATCCAACATGATACGCATCATGTGTTTAAATTTGCTCCATTGCAGGGTAAAACTGCACAGAATCTTTCTGCCGACATTTCATCTATCAAAAATTTAGATACGGTGATTCTTTGGGTGGATGGAAAAGCTTTTAAAAAAAGTGAAGCGGGTATCCAGATATTAAAAGAGCTCCCATTTCCATGGAAGCTCCTTTCTATATTTTCAATTTTCCCGACTAGACTCAATGATTTCTTTTACGATTTCATTGCAAAATCTAGATATAAATGGTTTGGTAAATTAGACACTTGTCGTTTACCATCTCCAGAGGAAAAAGATTTATTTCTCGACTAAATTAATCCTCATGAGCTGGAGTCTCTTCCGCTTTTTCTTCGGTATTAGCCCACTCTAAACTAACTACTTCTTTTTCTAATAAAAGGTTAGTCCATTGGTATACTTTTTTGATATCTGAAGAATACACTCTTTCCTCATCATAGTCAGGAAAAACGTCCATAAACTCGGATTTCATTTCAGCACCACTCCATTTTTTATACGTTATTGCCTCACCGTTGTATTTGATAATAATAGCTTTCATGATTTCTGCTAAAGGCTTTTCACCATCTTCCCCATAAATACTGATATCAGACAAAGCACTAATTCTGTTGTGCGCATGCGCTGGAGTTTTTTTACCGTCAATTAAAGACTCTACAATCACTCCGTTTTTCATGGTTCCTACCAATCTAAATAGTCCACCTTTTCCTGAAATTGATAAAATATCTTGTAATCCCATTTGTGTTTTTTGAATTTGATGCAAATATTACCAATCGTATTTGAATCTAAGCCTAAACCGCTTATTTTTTAATAAACTTTCTAGTTTGAGTACTGGAATTCAACTGAATTTCAACTACATAAACACCCTTGTTTAATTGAGTTACATCCACTAAATGGAATGCTTTATGAATTTCATACGCAACTAAAACTTCCCTACCTAAAGCATCCAGTATTCTAACGTCCCAAAACTCACCATCTTTATAATGATTGTTAGCCACCGTTAATCTATGAAGGGCTGGATTTGGGAAAAGAACAAATTCATTCTCATTAAAAGTGAGATTTTGTATAGAATTGGGAAAGGACCCATTGTATCGATAGTATGCACTATCAGCTACTTTATCTAACAAAGTCTTTGTCTCAGCAGCTATTAGTGCAAAAGCCACGATTACTGAATCACCATCATTAATGTCAATACCTCCGGAGCTGGTTACTTGAATAACATCATTTCCAGTACCCCCATTAAAACCGGCATTATACCTGTTACTCGAAAGAGTAATAAACTTGTCGAAATTATTGTAACCACTACTAATATCAACACCTCCTGCTCCACCATCAATGTTATCCATACAATAACTAATAAAATTTCCGGAACTCAATAATTGCACCCCATATAAAAAGGAGCCTGCACCTGTTTCCTTTGTATACGTATAATATTTGCTCAAATTTGAAAAGGCTTGATTCTTTGAATAATCGTCCACATCAAAATCGGCAAATAACCCTACGCTAATATTTTCCAAATCTTGCCCAGAAGTATTCTTAATTTCATATTCCAAGACCGCATAATTCTCATGCCCTTCATCCCTACTTGCGTAGCCCGTTTGACGAATTTCGAGTCCAATAATGTTTACCCCAGCATTTGAGTCGTTAAAAACACCAGCAATCTGATAATCCCCTTTTTGAGCAGGTAAAATTTCATTCAAATAATCCACAATCTCAAAATCATCATCATATTCATCCCCTTCTCTTCTAACCCGATCCATAACTCGGGTAAAGTTTCCATCGTTGGTTCCAATCATTAAACCTCCCTCAAACAACTGAGACCCTTGACTTTTAAAATTCATTCCCAAACCTTGTTTGTTTTCTCGATCGTTATACCCAAACTGGCCAACAGAACCTAAAGACGTGTACATATTGTTTATGGCAATATTTAAATAATCCACGTTTACAAGTACTTCAAAAAACGTTTTGGTCACTTTCTGCCCGTCATTAATAAGCACTTCAAAAGTGACCGATGTGTTAATTGGAGTTAACGAATCAATGTAGAAACTAAAGGGAGTATCGTAATTATCTGTTTGAACTGCAGTCCCCATGAGGCCAATCGTAAATGTATTTCTATTCGCTACTACATGATTTGACGATGACTGAATGCTAACGACTACATTTTGAGCTGGAGCCAAATAATTTGTAAACCTTCCTGACACCAACAAACTATCACCCGCTTTAAAAACATCATCTGTTTTATTGGTTACTTTTTTACTTGAAAAAACTATAGAGGGGCTAGATATAGAAGAACCCAAAGCCGCTGCTACATTTAGTTTTCCATATCCAATTTTATTTTCATACGAAGGGTTTTGTCCATCAATATTTTCACATGTAGTCTTGATGCGTTCTGCAAGTTGTAATGCGGACAACTGAGGATGAACTGCTTTTAAAAGTGCCACTGCACCACTCACCACTGGCGTAGCCATAGAAGTTCCGGTATTGTAATTATACAGCCCATTATCTACGGCAGAATAGATGGATCTTCCTGGAGCTAGAACATCAACGTAATAACCATAATTGGTAAAACTTGACTTCGAGTCATCGCTATCAATAGAGCCTACCGAAAGAACATTTTCATAGGCGGCAGGAAAAAATTCTATATATCCCCCATTATTTCCGGTAGCGGCTACCACCAAAGTATTTTTATCTAGTGTTGCGTAGTTCACCACATCTTGAGCAAAGGCACTATAATTTGCACTTCCCCAGGAACAATTCACAATATCGCAACCCATATCAGCCGCATAAACAATCCCCTCATACCCATGGGTAATAGAATTCCCGTTACCTGCTCTTATGGGCACAAATTGGGTATTAAACCCAATAGATGCAATTCCTAAATTATTATCGGTTGCCGCTGCAGCGATACCTGCCACATGAATTCCATGACTGTTATCTCCAATTTGCGGATTATTGTCATCGTCATAAAAATCCCAACCAAAATTGTTATCAATATACCCATCATTATCATCATCCACTCCGTTAACCGGGTCATTTAGATTTTCATACATTTCGGACCCCAAATCGGGATGGTCCATATCCTGTCTCTTATACACATCTGACGCT
>CAJXPI010000232.1 GCA_913057875.1 uncultured Flavobacteriales bacterium | reverse complement strand
ACGAGATGCTCAGGAGTCTCGTGGGCTCGGAGATGTGTATAAGAGACAGAATTAGCACCCATACCTTTTAACCACTGAGCGTTTGTTGGTCCACCCCAATCTTTACCCATTCCAAAACGGTAGTCAAAATTTGCCACAATATTGTGTCTTTGATCGTAGTTTAATGGAGTGGTATTTCTTAAACTTTGTTTCCCTGATCTCACCAAGTTTTGTGCACTAAATGCATCTGAACCAGTACCTGAAGCAAACTGTAAGGTATAGGAAGCAGTTAAACGAATATTCTTCGTTCTTCTTAAATCATAAGATAAAATAAGTCCTTTTACAGTACCAAAGTCAATGTTTCCATAACTCATGTAAGTTCTAGGGTATGCATTTGTTAAACCTACCACTTGAACCATGTCTCTTAACTCTCTGTAGAACGTTTCTAAGGTAATAGAAGAGTTCCCTGAAATGACTTGTTTAAATCCAACAGCATAATCAACCGTTTGAGATGGTTTCAAGTTCGGATTACTAATTGGATTGTTGTTTGTTGCCGCATCCATAAAGTAATAACTTGTTAAATCTAATCTTGCCGTTGTAGTACTACCATTTGCAGTTGGTCTTTGAGTCAACACATCATAGTGTGCAAAAAACAATGCATCATCGTTAATTGGAAATGAAAATGCGATTCGAGGCATGATATTTACTTGTGGCGTGTAATCTTCAAAAGAAGCCGCTGTAATATCTGAAGAACGTGTGTTATCTTTATCTACTAATAACGGAGCAACTCCACCCGATGATCCAATTAAAGAAGATGCATCTGCAATTTCCACTCCTTCTGAATTATACCAAGTAGATCCATTACGGTAACCTGAAATACTAGATGGATTCTTTACATCATCCACGTATACCACGTAATCATTTCCAATGTTACTAGGAACAGAATAATTACCTTCCATTCCATTAGCTAACCTTTTTACTTCATCTTCACCTGCCTTAACGGTAGGTAAAAGAACGTACTCATCTTTCAATACAGATTGATTTAAATCTAATCTATCTACACGAACACCTACATTAAAAACCAACTCATCAAAGGCATACTTATCTTGAATCCATCCAGAAACGTAGTTTGGTCTAAAGGCATCTTGTGGACGTGTATAATTACCAAACTCATCGGTTTGTTCAAAAAAGTCATTAATTGAAGTACTTCCTGTAGTTTGATTTCCATACGCATCATATCCATAATAAGAAACTAAACTATTACCACTATTTAAAAGCTCACTCGCACTGAAGTAATTAATATTCAATTGCTCTGGGCTTAAACTCATAAAGTCAATAAAGTCATTCCCATCTGTATCCAAACCTAAATTCTTTCTTAGGTTATAATCAAAGAATGACTGATCATCCTCGTTAATCTCTCCTCTATAATCTCCAGGAGAAGAATTTAATCTATTGTAAGAAACCGTATAGTTTGTTCCTTGGTTTGGATCGTAAGATAAAATTGGATTTGCCTCATCTAAGTTCTCTAAGTGAGAATTAGCACGTTGGTTACCCACAGTCCACAATCCTCTTGGCGCAATACCATAAGCACGTTGCACACGTTGCTCATATTCGAAACCTAAAGAAACGGCATGCTTTTTAATATTAGCAGACCCCATTAAACTCACACGGTATTGTTGACTTTTCGATTTATTAAAACCATTGCTTACTCCTGCATGACTATCCCACACACCATAAACGGTGTTTGCACCCATACCATTTAAGTAACCTCCACCATTTTGAATGTTTTCTGGATTTCTAAATGCAATAGCACCAAATGGATCGGTATACACTGGATTACCATCTGCATCATATCCTTCCCAACCAAATAAATCATAGTAATTACTCGTGTATGCAGCCATCTCCGGATTTAAGTCACTTGGTGTAAATCCAATCAACGTATCCTCAAAACCAATTTGAACCGTATATTCCTCACCAGCAGTACCCCAACCTTGACCATCACCTAACCAAAGTGAATCACCTTGCTCAATAACAATATCTTCATATTGACGTTGTTGAAATCTTTTATATACCCCTACATGACCGTAATCCCAAAATCTTTCTCCATGTACTGGATCCGCACTTTTTCTATTGGTTTCGTTATACCCAAACTGAATACTATAGTATGCATTTGAAATACTTGATTTCTTTTCTGCATCTGCTGGGGCATTTTTAAAACGTTGAACGAAACGTCCAAACACACGCCAATCATTATTGTTAAACGCTGTATTGTGTGCACTATTATATAAAGAATTTCGGTAGCTATACGCATTACCATTAGAACCGTTAAAACTACCTCCAAATGTTAGATTTGAAGACTCTCCGGTATTAAAATCCAATTTACCATTGAATACGTAATTCTCACGAGCTACATTTTCTTTAGTCTTCACCTTTTCAAAAGCATCTGCTCTTAACAACTCGGCATTTTGAACCGTTTGCTGAAAACCAGGTATAACAGTAACCGGATTAGACTTAAGCTTTTCCAATTCCTCATCCTTAATTTTCCACATTCCGATTGCGGAAGGTGCCGCATCCACCTGGTGAGTATAGTTACCCGAAACAAAGAAACCCACAATTGGACGATCCGTTGGATTACCCGCAGAATCTTTCTTCATTAATAGGGGTCCAGATAAAGAACCCTCGATTACATTGTAACCAAACGCATCCAAACCATACATGTTATCATTTATCTTAAACCCTGAAGTCAAATACTCCAAAGCACCATGATACTCTGCCGAGGGTCCTTTAGTAGTAATACTAATAACCCCACCAGTAACATCTCCATACTGAGCAGGCAAACCACCTGAAATCACCGAAATTTCGCCAATCGCCCCTTTAGGTAAAGTTGAAGAACCTAAAACTTTCATACCATCAATGTAGTAGTAGTTTGCATCTGAACGTGCTCCACGAATATTCAAATTACCTGAACCATCATCAGAAGAATAAACCCCTGCAGTATTCTTAGCCACATCAGCAGCAGAACGTACTGCCATATTTCCAAAATCCTCTTCACCAACTGTATGCTTTACCGCTGTATTACCTTTATCAATTAGCTTATTCTCATAAGCGGTAATCACCACATCGTCTAAGGTTACTGTTCCTGTAGTCATTTTAATATCCACAAACTTTGTTTCCTCTGCGGTAACCACAATACCAGAAGTTGCAAATGCGTTATACCCCATTGACAATGCCTTAATTGTATATGTTCCTGGAGGAATAGGTTTAATCGAAAAATTTCCATCAAAATCTGAAGTTGCCCCCGTAATTTGCACCCCATTTTTCTCCAAAACAATATTCACGAAAGGCAACGGCTCTCCCTTTTCTTTGTCTGTAACTGTACCTGTAATCTCACTCTGACCCGCCTGAGCGAATGCACCAGCAGTTACAACAACTGCAAGAATGAATAATGATAGTAACCTTTTTAACATAGTTTAATATTTAGTAACTCAAAAATGTTTTTTCCCTGAATTTAAAAGGCCGTAAAGATATATATTCTGTGCACTCTAGCAAATATATTTAACTCTCCTGAATCCCCTTTATTCTCAACGTTTTGCACCATTTTTTCAGCCTCAAAATTCAACTTTTTTCATGGTTTTATAAATCGTGCTGCCTAAATCATGATTTTGACCCTTCTTTTTCATTACAAAAATTTAACATCATCCCGGTAAAAAAATGTTAAACAATTAAACAATCCAAGTTTCAAAATTGGCCTGATAACTTCCCTCGCTTTTAGATGAAAGTGGGCCGATTTAAATTTGCAAAACTCAAAGAACTAAATTCAAAAAGGTTCACGCATTTTTTACCTTAAGGTTGGGTTTAAGTTTTTTTAAGACTTTTACTCCCCTCCCATAAAAACAAGCTTTTTTCAAGTAAAACAGGGGGTCACAGAAGCCACTTACACTTTAAAAAAATATTAATAAAGTTAGACGAGCATTAAGAATAGAAAAGTTTTTGATTAATATTTGGGTCTTTCTAATACCGTTTGAGAAATAATCATTTGACGTAAATCCACCTCCAAATCATTATTTTCGTGTTCAAAAGTAGTCGGTTTCATTTCCTTCATTTTACCCAAATTAGATTTTCTTTCGGTCTTGTTTTGAGCGGGTTTTGGTACCTCCTGATTCGTAGTAAATCTAGGGGGTGATTTGCGGGTTTCTTTTACCCTTTGAGGTTCATGTGTTTTCAACTCCGAATTAAGAACTCGTTTCTCTGCTTTTTCAAGTTGAGGTTCTTTTTTTGATGAGCTATATTGCTCTTCAAATTGAGATATCAGATCCTCCAAACCAAAGTTACCTGGAGTGGTATTGACATTTTCACTTTCATCGTAAGAATCAACTTCTTCTTTACGTGCTTTATTTTTCTTTTTCCATGCATTATATGCCTGTCTCTTATACACATCTGACG
>CAJXPI010000231.1 GCA_913057875.1 uncultured Flavobacteriales bacterium | reverse complement strand
GTGTTTCTACAACTTCCTGTACCGGCTTTTCAACTTCGTTCTCCTCTGATTTTTTCTCTTTCGGTGGCGCAAATTTGACCATCACCTTTTCCGTCAAGGCATCTTCTACCTTGGTATTTAGGTGTGATCCTAATTCTACATCAAATTCGTTTTTTAGGTACGAAAGGATTTCAGTTGGTTTTACACTAACTTTTCTGGAGAGTTGTCCTAGCCTCATTGTTTACTTTGAATTGGCTGCAAATATAATCGTACAGATATTTTTTCATGTGTTTTTTGCGTTAAATTCGGAATGACTTCCTCCACTTTTACACACTTTATCAACTATTTAGAAAGTTTGGTTGCCATTTCTTCAAATGCTTTTTGCTGATTGGCTATATCTTTTTGTGTTATTCCTTCACGTAAAGCTAGTCGGGTAAATACATGAATCTCTGAATCTATTATTTCCGCATCAATGTGGTTGCCATTACTGGATGTTACCCCTTTGTAAATTAAGACTGTACTTGCTGAATTTGCGGTAGGGTCTTTATCCGAATGGAAAGATTTTAAATAGGTGTTTGAAGGCAAGGTAATTCCCTTTTCCAAATCTTTACGCACCGCTTTCATTAAGGCATTTAACTCTCTTACCGTTTCTTGAGGTCTATAGGTATACCAGTATTTCACTTCATCTCCGGAATTTTCCGCTTCCACGTATCCTAACATAGGGCCTATTAATCCCGCAATAGATTGTATTTTAATAGAACTCACTATAATTGGATCTATCAAGAAGATATATTTTGGATTCGTATGCGATTCAAAATAACCTGAGGATACTAACTCTAAAATAAGAGGACCTCCTGTGGAAGAACCTACCAAACTAATTTTGGTATAACCTAATTCTTCCAATTTTTCGTATTCTCTTTTTATAGCCTGACTCCAATCTTTCCATGTAGAGTTTTTAAAGTCTTCATATGTTCTTCCATGGCCATCCAGTAATACCTGAGAAACTCTGTAAGGTCCTAAGGTGTCGGAATAATCTTGAAACTCTTGCCACTCAAAGGTAGAAGCAGAAAAGCCATGAATGGCGATGAGTATATGTTTGTTTAAATCATCCACGGAAGGATTGGGATACTTGACAGAAATTAAATAGTCTTCTGGAGCGTATAATGAAGCATCCATTATTATATCGCCATCTAAAAGTCCGTCAAGGTCGGTAGGTTCTTTTGTACATGAGCCTAACAAAATGGCTACTATGATCAAAGGGAGGTATATAAGCTTATTCATGATCTTTGTTTTTGAAAATGGTATAATGAACGTCAAGGTGATAGTATAAAGGTTGAAGAGTTCCAGGCGAATTTGCCTCGGAGGTAAAACCAACATAATATCCTGTCCCAAGGTTTACGCTTAGGGGTAAATTGGGTATTTCGTAATTCAGAACAAATTCAGGAGCACATAGAAAAGCCGTATTCGGGAGCGAACTGAAAATTTCCTCTTCATAATCGGCATAAAAATACCCCATGTTTAATCTAGCTACAGGATGAAAGGCTTTGTCTTTTCGAAATGCCCAGCTTCCTGAGAAAATGAAATTATCTTGTTTCATGGCGTTTGATCCTATGGCTGAACCTAGTCGAGTGGTTACGTAATCAAAACCAAAGAACAGTTGATTTGGCTTTAGGTTTTTAAAAGAATATTGAGCGGATACCCCGTTTTCCCAATACATTTCTTGAGTTTTTTGAATCCTTATACCGGCATTAAAAGTTTGTGAATAACCGCTTATGGCAATTGCGCTAAGGCAAAACCCTAGAATGTGTTTTTTCATGCGTATAGATTTGGTTTAGAAAAGGTCAAATGTCGGTTATTTTAATTCCAAAAACTGTAGAGACCTTTCAAATTCTTCGCTCCAATTGGCTTTAATTACCATAGGTTCATTGGAAATGGGATGGGTGAATTGTAGTGATTCGGCATGGAGAAGCATGGTCATCATATTCCATTTTTCCTTGAAGAGCTTGTTCTGCTTGTTACATCCATGTGGCCGGTCTCCAATTATGGGGTGGAAAATGTGGGCCATGTGTTTTCGTATTTGATGAAAACGACCTGTCTTTGGGTGAACTTCGATTAAAGAATACCTAGAAGTTGAAAATTTGCCATGTGGTACTGGAATTTCGGATTGTTTGAGCGTATGGAGATGAGTAATAGCATTTTGTGTTTTTCCCGAGTCGTTAGTAAGCGCATAATCTATTTCTTTTTCCTTTTCTGTAAATCCCCTAACGATAGATAAATAAACTTTTTCTACCCGATTCTCTGCAAATTGGTTCTGCAATAGGGCATTGTTTTCTGAGGATAGAGCAAATAGCAAAACGCCACTAGTTTTTCTGTCTAAACGGTGTACAGGATAAACTTTTTGTCCAATTTGATCACGCAAAACTTGAAGAGCATACACTTCGGTATTTGTAGCAATTTTGCTTCGATGAACCAACAAGCCATGAGGTTTATTAATTGCTATTAGATGTTCATCTTGATACAGAATCTCCAATGGTTTCATTCGGCAATGATATTTATTTAGATTTGTTTTTGATTCAATTGTAACGGAAGATTCAAAAAAGTTGTAATATAGGTTTCTAGAAATACGACTATGAAGAATACACCTGAAGAACTTGAAGAGAAAGCACAGAGTGCCATTTCGATCGCCCTTCGAATGGGTTTCATTGCGTTTTTATTTTACCTCAGTTTTAAAATATTGGCTCCATTTATTTTACCCATTGTGTGGGGGGTAATTATTAGCATTGCTATTTACCCCTTGTTTGCAAAACTTTCTAAGGCTTTAGGCGGAAAGGAAAAATGGGCTTCGTTTATACTTGTCATTTTGGGCATCGCCATATTTGTAGTACCTTTTGGTTTGGTCATTGTAAATAGTGTAGAGGGGATAGATGTATTTTTAAATGAATTGGAACAAGGAACTTTTAAGTTGCCTCCACCTCCAGAGTCTTTTGCTGAATGGCCTGTCTTTGGGGGAAAGATATATGACGCATGGTTAGCTTCTTCCATAAATCTAACGGCATTAATTGAGAAACTAAAACCGTTTCTTTCAGAATACTTACCGATGATATTTTCATCTGCGGCAGGAGTAGTGGGTACCGTTTTTCAATTCATTTTTGCAGTGATTATTGCGGCATTATTTTTGGTTAATGCCGAGGCTGGGAAAAAAGCTGCTTTGACTTTATTTAGAACCATAGTTGGTAGAGATGCGGATGGTTTGGTGACCCTATCGCAAGGTACAATCAAGGGAGTAGTGCAGGGAGTATTAGGTACTGCGGTAATTCAAACCATATTTTTAGGAATAGGGATGTACGTGGTAGGACTGCCTGGAGCTGGAATATGGACTATTTTGGTGTTGGTGGTTGCCATCATTCAATTGCCCCCAACTTTAGTGATGATTCCAATAATAATTTACGTGTTTTCATTCACAGGAACTACTGCTTCTATCTTATTTACCGTGTGGACCATTCTTTGGAGCGCATCCGATAATGTAATTAAACCTTTATTGATGGGGAGGGGGGTAGAAGTGCCCATGTTAGTGATTCTTCTTGGGTCAATAGGAGGAATGATGGCCTTTGGTATTATTGGTCTTTTTATGGGATCCGTAGCTTTAGCCATCACCTACAAAATAGCGATAGCAATGGGGGAAAGATCGCGTGAGTAATTTTATTTTACTTCTTTTTGTTTTTTAGAAAAGTCAACAATAAACCCAATTGACCAAGTAAACTCGGTAAACCAGAAGGTTTGGTTCGCTCGGTCTGGAAGGTTTTTACCTGTAGAAAGGATGTCTTGCATACTAATGAAGCCATTCTTTGATTCCGCGCTTAACATTAGGTATTTCCATAAGTTTACCTGAATTCCCGCTTTCCCACTAAGTCCGAAACCCGCCACATGAAAAGCATCATATCTAGGCATTTCCATTAGAGTTACATTTGATCTAGGTACCAAAAGACCTATTCCAGGTCCTACGTAGAAATTGATTTGATGTTTGTCATTGAATTTGTACACATTGCCATGGTATTCTGCTTCTACACTTGCATAATTTAATCCATCGGTATGTTCAAACATTAGAAACTCATCCGAAACCAAAAATGGTTGACGGTTATAAGCACCATTCCAGGTGGTGTTGTCTATATTAATATAACCTTCGATAGCAGCCCATTGATCATAGGGAACAATGTATTTCATATGATCTGTTCCTATCGAAATACTCCATCGATCTGATATGAAATAGCCAAACCTCAAATTCCATTGTGGAATGGATAAGTTTTTTGGGTTTAAATACATTTCCGCAGAAAAGGGAGTCGGTCTATCCGTTCCCTTCATGTCATAAAGTGTGAAGTTATAATCTTGACCCACAAAAGTGATATCAGATCTAGAACTGTCTCTTATACACATCTCCGAGCCCACG
>CAJXPI010000230.1 GCA_913057875.1 uncultured Flavobacteriales bacterium | reverse complement strand
AGATGCTCAGGAGTCTCGTGGGCTCGGAGATGTGTATAAGAGACAGTCACAAAGGGGAAGCGGATAGTGTTGCTGGTTTTGTACTGGAAATTGCTGGTAGAATTCCGTTAAAGGGCGAGTCCATTAATTTTAAAAATTACACGTTTACAATCGAATCAGCCGATAGACGAAGAGTTAAAAGCGTAAAAGTGGAAGTAGAAAGAGATACGGATGAAAAATAAACTGTTGCTTTTGTTGATTTTGGTTTTTAGTATGTCCGCCTGTGAAGAGGATTCTTACTTTCCTAAACCGGTTGGTTATTCTAGAATGGATTTTCCGGAGCACAACTATAATAGATACTCTGATGATTGTCCCTTTGAATTTGAATTTGGAAAATCATCCAATTATGTGCCTGTTGAAGGTAAGAATGGCGCTACTTGTTGGTTTAATATAGAGTACCCAAAGCAAAAGGCTAAGGTACATTTTAGTTATATTGATATATCTAATAAGTCGGTAGATGTTTTTATAAAGGATGCTCGTAAATTGGCTATGGAACACTTAACAAAGGCAGACGATTTTGAGGAAAACTTGGTAATTGACGATTCTGCAAAGATGTATGGTGTTATTTATGACTTTAAAGGAAGTACAGCCTCCAATATGCAATTTTTCCTTACCGATAGTGTAAATCACTTTATTAGAGGAGCCCTATACTTTGAGGTTACTCCAAAGGCAGATTCTCTTGCTCCTGCTGAGAAATTTATTGAGGAGGAATTAGCGCACCTGATACATACTTTTACTTGGAAATAACTTGAATTCTATGGCTAATGCTTACCATAGATAGAAGAAGTAATAAAGCTCCTAATTGGTGCAATAAAGCAAGTGTTAAAGGTACTTGCAGTATTAGCGTGAAAATACCTAGTGTAAATTGACACAAAACAATAATTCCAGACTGTCTATATTTTCTTGCGGTAATTTGATCCGCTTGAGAACTGGATGCGTACCATAAATAGATCATTAGGCCAGATACCATATATGCCAAGTATCGGTGCATAAATTGAATGCCTGATGGTGAGCTTGTTAAGGTGTTTAGCAAGTGATTGCCAGAATACACTTCTGAAGAAATAAACTCTCCAGGATTCATATGTGGCCAAAAATTGTGAATCATTCCAGCATCTTTACCAGCCACAAAAGCGCCAAAAATTATTTGGACGACTAATAGAATGAAAGTGATTAAAGTTGTCTTTTTAAGAGTCGTGGGGATTTGAATGTCCGAATTGGGTTGGTCAATGGCTATTAAGTCTAAGGCAATCCATATGCTATAGCTTATTGTAAAGAATGCTGTGCTTAAGTGAGCTGCAAGCCTAAAATGACTTACGCGTGGTTCGTGAACTAATCCACTGGAGACCATGTACCATCCCAAAAAACCTTGAAACGCCCCAAAAGCTAATAAGATTAAAAGTTGTTTTAGAAGTTTTCCTTTAATCAGTCCTTTAGCCAGAAATACAAAAAAAGGAATGAGAAATACAATGCCAATTAACCTTCCAAATAGGCGGTGAGTAAACTCCCAGAAAAAGATTCCTTTAAAATCTTGCAGAGTAAAATGTTGGTGAGTGGTTTGGTATTCAGGAAATTTTTGATATTCTTCAAAAGTAGATTGCCAATCTTCTTCCGTTAAGGGAGGAATAGATCCCATGATTAAATTCCAGTCTACCATTGACAAACCCGATTCTGTTAATCGGGTAATACCTCCAATAGCGACCATGATAAAAACCATAACGGCCCCTACAAATAGCCAAATGATAACTGGTTTAAATTTTCCGGACATATCAAAATTTTGACTGCTAAATTAGGTCAAAAAATGAATTTTTCCTTGAATTTAAAGGAAGAGACTAATCTATTTTGTTAATTGCAGAATAGCAATAAATATGGATGGAAGATTGATCTTGGATACATCGTAATCCGGAGATTCGGCTTTGACGTTTTTCTCCGCAGAAAACCAAGAGGTTGGTTTTTCTGAGGATTGATCACTATTTGCGCTCATGTAATTGAGACCAAGAAGCGTAACTCCAAAGGCGCAAACAATTATAGTTGCAAATTTTTTCATAATGTTCTTTAATTTTAGGTGATGCAAATATATTGATTTAAACGCTGGGTAAATGTTAAAATTTTGGTACTCAAATGTTAAATATCTTATTCCGCTATTACTTAGTGCTGTAAATTCTAAATAAATCCCTTGCACTTGAGGATGTAAACTAGCGAATAATCAATGTATATTTGCGCTCTTTTTGAAAGAATATGAGTCAAGAGTCACCAGGAGAAATGACCTTTATTCAACACTTAGAAGTGTTGAGGTTTCATTTAATGCGAAGCGCTATTGCGGTATTTGTATTTTCTATATTGGCTTTTATTAATAAAAGTTTCCTTTTTGATGAAGTGATTTTTGGCCCCAAAAGACCCAATTTCTTTACTTTCCAAATGCTTTGTAATTTTTCTGAATGGTTAAATCAGCAAGTGCCAAGTTTAGTAGAAAATCCTGATGTGCTTTGTATAGGTGGTGATTTTCCACCGTTGCAAAACATTGATATGGCAGGGCAGTTTACCTCGCATATTATGGTTTCCATGATTGCAGGTTTGGTTGTTTCTTTTCCTTACATTCTATTTGAAATGTGGCGATTCATAAAGCCAGGTTTGGAACAAAATGAACGTAAATATGCAAGTGGCATTGTTTTTTGGGCGTCTTTATTATTTCTTTCAGGTGTGTTGTTTGGCTACTATTTAATTGCTCCGCTTTCTGTTAATTTTTTCTTTACCTATTCTATTAGTGCTGAAGTTCAAACCTTGCCAACATTGTCTACCTATGTAAGTACCGTTACTGGGGTGGTATTGGCTGCCGGTGTGGTGTTTGAACTGCCTCTAATCGTGTACTTCCTGAGTAAAGTAGGTATATTATCTCCAGAAATTTTGCGTAGTTATAGAAAACACTTCGTGGTGGCTGCGTTAATATTGTCAGCAATTATTACACCGCCAGATATCTTTTCTCAAATTTTGGTGACTATACCATTAATCTTTTTGTATGAGATAAGTATCTCAATTTCAGGTAGAGTTGTAGCCTTGAATTCAAAGTAAATAGAGTTATTTTTTACCCTTGAAATCAGTATATTCGCAAAGCTTGTATTGAGCGGTTGTAATCTGATTTATTCTGATTTTTTTGAAACTAACTAAACGTATAAAACCAAGTTTTGCTTTTCTGGTGTTGCTGGTCTTTGTAACAATTGCCAATGCGCAATATGTGAAGATCAAAGGGGTAGTTTCAGATTCACTTACCGGAGAACCTATTCCCTTTGCTAATGTCATTTTTGAGGGAAAAAACATTGGTACAACCACTGATATGAATGGAAAGTATTTACTGGAGTCCGAGTGGGGGTCGTCCAAGTTAATATTTTCCAGTTTGGGATATGCCAAAAAGACCGTGCCAATACCTAAAGGGTCAAGCGTAGAGATGAATGTGCAATTGACTTCCACCTCCCAAGAATTAGAGGCTTTTGAATTAAAAACGAAAAAGCATAAATACCGGAACAAAGAGAATCCAGCAGTTATTTTAATCCGAAACGTACTGGCGCATAGAGATGAAAATAGGGGGGGGGCTTTTGAATACTTAGAATTGGAGAAGTACATTAAAAGAGAATATGATCTGAATAATTTTACAGAGAAGTTTTTTGATACTCCTGGGATGGAAGGTTTTCAGGTTTTGAGAGATTATGTAGATACTTCTGACTTGAATGGAAAGCCTTTATTGCCCTTGATGATTCAAGAGAAAATTTCGGGGGTTTATAAACGAAACTATGGAAAAGATGTAAAGGAAATAGTTACTGCGACTAAGTTGAGTGGGTTTAATAATGGAAATATTAGTTCGGGAGTAGATCAATTTATGAGTAAGATTGGAGGCGAAGTAGATATTTACGAGAGCAAAATTCTTCTTTTTGATAAATCGTTTACCTCTCCCATAAGTCCAATTGGCCCTACCATTTATAGATATTACATTACAGATTCCACTGAAATTAATGGGTTCAAATACAAAAAGCTCTCCTTTATGCCTAGAAACAAAACTATGGTTGCGTTTACCGGTTATATGTGGGTGGGTGATTCTTTGAATAACTATGCCGTTAAAGGTATTGAAGTCAATATAGATGACCGAATGAATATCAACTTTGTGGATGATATGCGAATTACCCAAGAGTTTACTTTTTCGGAGGAGTTGGGCTGGCATATAACAAAGGAAATTATGATTGTAGATTTTCAATTGGTGGGTAAAACCACCGGGATATACAGCACAAAGACGACCAGCTTCTCTAAGTATAAGATCAATAATGAAAGGCCCGATGAATTCTATTCTAAAGTGAATACATTAACTTCTGTCTCTTATACACATCTGACGCTGCCGACGATCTACTCT
>CAJXPI010000229.1 GCA_913057875.1 uncultured Flavobacteriales bacterium | reverse complement strand
GAGTCTCGTGGGCTCGGAGATGTGTATAAGAGACAGCAAGTAATCTCCTGAGTTGAATTTCCCATCTCCTCCGTCAATTACTTCAATGGCATTTTCCTCCAGATCATCAAATCGTGGTTCTGAGTTTTTAAAAGGGAGGTACCCACCACCGTTTCCGAACAATCTTATGGTGTTAGAATTTAAATTAGAAGTAGGAAGACCCAAAGACTGAAAGTCTGCATACGTAATTTTGAATACACCATCCACGGTAGTGCCTACTTTGGCCCATTTACCATAGCGTAAAACCGAATTTACTTTGTATGTGTTTCGTTTTTGAGCAGTGGTCTGAAATTTTGTTGGGTTAACTTCGTAAGAAAATGAGGTGATTTTCATTATTTGACCGGAAGATGCATCCCTATATAAAGGTGTAAAACGGAAAGTTGCAATTGCTCGTTTTTTGTACCATGTAACTTTTGTAGTTGTTATCGGAAAGTTGTCGAGCTCTTTTGGATTTAAAATTGTAAGTTCTTCCAATGACACCGCCTCGGATGATATGATTTTAATTGAGGTCTCCGCTTGAGTTGTATTATTGTTGATGTAGACTACTTTTCCGTAAAAGGGTAGATGAGAATATTGCAATTCAAAATTTGCCTCTTCGAAGTATAAAATTGAAAAATAAGTGTTATCAAAATCTTGAATCTTTTGTTGGCTTCCCCATTGTAGAGTTACGATTCCTTCTGTATCTGTAGAAATAGATTGACTAATTCCTGAAAAAGAAAGAAAGGATACCAGAGGAATAAAGAAGAACAATAATTTTTTCATTTACCGTTTATTTGATTGCTTTTATGATTCATCATCACCGATGAATTGGCCTTAAAACGAAAGTAAATGATAATTATTGCGATTGTTCTATTTGACTGAAAATATTGGTTTCACAAGTAAAAATAATTCGCTATACTTGCCACGTGCAACTAATAAAAATAATTCGAAATTATATGTATAGAGCAGGAATTCGGCAAATTGGGCTTGTCTTGGTAATGGCCATTGGTTTGATTTCTAGTCTTTTCGCTCAAGATCCTCAATTTTCCCAGTTTTATGCAAATCCACTATATACAAATCCGGCCTTTGCGGGTTCTGAGATTTGTCCAAGGGTTGTTTTAAATTATCGGGATCAGTGGCCAGGACTTGGAGGTTATACTACCTATAGTGTGAGTGCGGATCAATATGTTAAGTTTTTAAAAGGAGGGCTTGGTGTACAAGTATTTCAAGATAATGCAGATAATGGAACAATAAAGACCTTTAATGCTTCCTTAAGTTATGCGTATACCGTAAACTTGAATAGAGATTTGTCGTTAAAGTTTGGAGGTCAAGCTGCGTATTGGCAAAAGTCGTTGGAATGGGATAATTTAACCTTCGGTGATATGATTGATGAGCGTTATGGCTTTATTTATACAACGAACGAGCCTTTTGGGGATGCCAATGTCAATGCTCCAGATTTTTCTGTTGGCGCATTGCTATATAGTAGAGATTGGTTCATTGGTGGTGCCGTGCACCATTTGGCCCAGCCCTCAGAAAGCTTTTTTGGAAACCAGGATGCTACCTTGTACCGAAGATTTACTTTTCAAACTGGCGCAACATGGGCCATTGATAAACGTCATCCAGAGGATGGGTCGGTTTCTCCGAATCTGGTATACATGAAACAAGGAGAGTCTTCTCAGATTAATGTGGGTATGTACGGACGTATGAGCGTTTTTACCGTTGGTTTTTGGTATAGATACAGTTCTAGGAACGGAGATGCAATAATTGCACTGATTGGATTACAAAACGACAATTTTAAATTTGGATATAGTTATGACATTACCGTTTCTAAGCTGGGAGGTAATACTGGAGGAGCTCATGAGTTGTCTCTAGGATTAAACTTGAAATGTCGTAAGCCAAAAACACGAATTAGAGCACTTCAATGTCCGAGTTGGTAGTGTTTTATAAAATATTATTTTTACCGCTGCGTTATAGCGTAACAAAATAAGCATGATGAAAAAGACAATTTTAGCTTTAGCTGCTGTTTCTATGGTTGTTAGCTCTTGTAATTATGAGCAGTCTTCCATTACAGGATGGGATTACGACAATAAGGATAATGGTGATTTCCAAAAAGCTCCGTTTGTAGAGCAAGAAACGGGGCCAAACTTGGTCTTAGTGGAAGGGGGTACTTTTACTATGGGTAGAGTTACAGATGATGTAATGAACAATTGGGAAAATACTCCAAGGCGTGTTTCTGTTTCTTCTTTTTATATCGATGAAACGGAAGTTACGAACTTTAACTGGTTGGAGTATTTATACTGGGTAAAGAGAATTTATGCCGATGATTATCCAGAAGTGTATAAAAATGCTTTGCCAGATACATTGGTTTGGAGAGATAAGTTAGCTTATAATGAGCCGTATGTAGATTATTATTTGCGTCACCCGTCCACTCGTGACTACCCGGTAGTTGGAGTGAGCTGGAAGCAAGCTGTTGACTTTTGTGCTTGGAGAACAGATCGTGTAAATGAGCAGATTATGATTAGAGAAGGGTTCTATAATCATAACCCTAATCAGGTATCCGATGATAACTTCAATACCGATGCGTATTTATACGGTCAATATGAAGGTGATAGAAATACTGATGGTGTAGATTGGGAAGGCCCAAATAGTCCAGGTTACAGAAATGTGAAAATGGAAGATGGAATTCTTTTACCGAAGTATCGTCTACCAACCGAAGCGGAGTGGGAATATGCTGCTTATGGCTTAATTGGGAATTCTTATGGTGAGAATGTTTTGGAAAGAAGGCAATGGCCTTGGAATGGACATGCAATGAGAAATCCGGAAGAAGCCTACATGGGTGCAATGTTAGCTAACTACAAAAGAGGTAGAGGTGACAACATGGGGCTTGCAGGTGCTTTGAATGATAATGCAGATATTACCGCTCCAGTTTACCAATATTGGCCAAATGATTACGGTCTTTACAATATGGCTGGTAATGTGAATGAGTGGGTAATGGATGTGTATAGAGCAAACACTGCTGAAGATGAAACTGACTTTAGGTCTTTCAGGGGTAATAATTACCAGAAAATTGCACGCGATGAAGATGGTTACATCGCTGAAAAGGATTCACTAGGTAGAATGATTTACCAAGATATTGAAGCGGAAGATGCTAAAGATCGAAGAAACTACCGAAGAGCGGATAACATTAACTACTTAGATGGTGACTTTGAAACACAATTAAGTGATCAAATTTGGAAAGGTGGAGAGGAAACCGAAAAGGGAGAGTCTAACGGAATGTATGAATATGGAGTAACTTCTCTTATTACAGATCATTCTAGAGTTTACAAAGGTGGTTCTTGGAAAGATAGAGCTTATTGGTTGCATCCTGGCTCAAGAAGATTTTTAGATGAAAATCGTTCTACAGATCACATCGGATTTAGATGTGCCATGGATAGAATGGGGTCGCCAACGGGGTTGGGTTCTAGATAATTAAAGAACAATAGAAAAAATTATAAGGCTTCACTTTGTGAAGCCTTTTTTTGTGCTTTAATTTGAGAAAAATATTTGAAATGGAGATCGCAGAATTACATAAGTTGTTTTTAGATAGTACGGGTGTGTGTACAGATACACGTAACATCAAAAAGGGGGGTGTTTTCTTTGCTATAAAGGGAGCTAACTTCAATGGTAATGAATTTGCGGAGAAGGCCATTGAGCAAGGTGCATGTTATTCGATTGTTGATGATGCAGCCTTTGCCGATCATGCCAAATGTATTCTGTTTTCGGATGTGCTAAATACCTTACAAAGTCTTTCATCTTATCATCGCAATACGCTAAATATCCCCTTTATTGCAGTGACCGGTTCTAACGGTAAAACCACTACTAAGGAGTTGCTCAATGCTGTTTTGTCGAAGAGGTATAAAGTGGCTTTTACTTTTGGGAATCTGAATAATCACATAGGTGTGCCATTGACGGTATTATCCGTTAATAGTACGCATGAAATTGCCCTTATTGAGATGGGCGATAACCATCCAAAAGAAGTTGAGCTTTTGTGTGATATAGCCAAACCTAATTATGGGTTTGTTACAAACGTTGGGAAAGATCATTTAGAAGGATTTGGGTCTTTCGAGAATAATGTACTTGCTAAGAGAGAGGTTTTTGATTTTTTAAATGAAACCAAGGGTACCGGATTTGTTGATTTTACCGATCCCTTGGTTAAGGGAATGATTCAGCCCAATATAGAAGTGATTTCTTATGGGGAAAAGGGATGTTTTTCCTACATCGAAAATTTAGGGGCTCATCCATTGGTAAGTTATAAAAGCGAAAGTGGAGCTGATGTGACTACAAATCTATTTGGTGGCTTTAACTTTAATAATGTCAAATTAGCGTATTGTATTGGGAAATACTTCAAAGTCTGTCTCTTATACACATCTGACGCCTGCCGACGATCTACTCTGTGTAGATCTCGG
>CAJXPI010000228.1 GCA_913057875.1 uncultured Flavobacteriales bacterium | reverse complement strand
TAAAGATTTGAACTTTATAATCAGTTAAACCAAAAACAGGAACAGTAAAGATGTCATTAATACCATCTCCATTAGGAGTAAACACATTGTAAAATTGCTCAGAAGCGATACTATAAATTTCAGCCTTAGCAGTGTCTACACAACCAAATTCGTTGATAACAACTAATTGGTTGATGTAAGCTTTGGTACCATCAATAGGTAATAAGTCTTTATCTAAATTAGGTAAAGTATAGTTCCACATTACAGCTGAAGAGTTAGAAGTATTCACTTCACTAGGATTGATGGTTTCTTTTTCCCAGTGGTGATACCAAATAACAGTATCAGAAGCTATCACATTGAAGGTATTAAATGTGACAGAGAACGGAGTGAGCCCATAAATTGGAGCATCTGTGTGAGGAAGATTAATTACTTGTGTACTATTAGTATCTTGGTAAGTCATTTCAAAAGAAGCTACCGGAGACGGTTTGATAGGTAATTTGTATTGAACCTTAGGAGATACACATACCCAGTTATTTTCAGTTACCCAAACAAAAACATCCCCTAAAGAAGGATCAGGAGCGATATTCCAGTAAGTAGGATTACCAATACCAATAGTATCTGTTAACAAGAAGTCTCCGTGCCAGTAAATACTATCTTGAGTAGAACCTGTAGCAGAAAGGAAAACAGAGTCACCTTCACAATAAGTGGCATCATCAATAGTTGGTGCGTCAGGAGTATCTAACACATGAATAGTGTCATTAGTTACACCGGTACACCCATAAACATTAACATAAGTCATTTCTAAAGCCCATTGTCCTACACCTTGAATAGTGGCGTTAAACTCTCCGTTTTGCCCATAAGGATTAATATCTAAAGTATCCGTAGCGCCAAGAGGAGCAAGAGGAGTTTGAGTAAAAGTAACCCCAGCACCAAACAACCATGGGTTGATGAAAAGCCTTGCTTGTTGATTATCTGAACAGTAAGCCAAATCATGAGTAGCAGTGGCATAATCCACTGGATTGATTCGAACAAAGAAAGATTGAGTGCTTCCACATGTACCATCTTCTCCTGTAATAGTTAAAGAGACAGAATAATCACCAGGAATAGTATCAGCATTAAAAATACCAGCAGTATCGACTAAACCGTCTGGACTAAACCATGTAGCAACTACAGGTCCACTACCTTGTAAAGGATGACTACTTAGTGTATAATTAAGATTTAGATCTTCCGCGCTACCTTCACAAACCTGAACAATAGTATTAGTTAACAAGAAAGTGTAAGGTTCAATAATTCTGATAGTCATTGTAGAATCAATCACACAAGGATCTGTAATAGAGTAAGTAACAGGGTAGTCGCCAGCAGGTAAACCGGTAGGGTCAAAGATTCCAGAAAGAGAATCAATCATCCCAGTACCTGACCAGGTACCACCTGGAGAAACAGGAACTAAAGTATCAGCAGCTGAGCCAAAACAAAACTCTTTAGTAGAGAAAGAAGGATCAGTAGAAGGAATAACTTCAATATTAATGGTAGAATCATTAACACAATTTCCAGTAGGAGAGGCTACCCAATAGTTAATTGGGAAGGTGCCCAATCCGGTCACAGAAGGGTCAAAAATTCCATTAACACTATCAATGATACCAGGTCCACTAAAAACGCCACCACCAATGTTAGGCAGACAAGTAACCAAACCACCATTTAAACAAATGGTATCTGGCATTTCAAAACCAGCATCAAATTCAGTTACAATAGTTAATAAGTGCTCAATAGTATCAGAACAAGAGCCAAAAGTATCTTGAACCACTACTTGATAGTTGGTTGTGATAGAAGGCCAAACAATAGGTGTTTGACTGTTAGAGCTATCCATATTAGAAGAAGGCGTCCAATTATAGTTGAATGCTGTTGGATCTGCACCTGAGCAATATCCAAATTGAATATTAGGTCTATTAGAACTCTGTGTATAATTGGTGGTATTTGAACAAACGTTAGAGTTATCAGCTCTATAGTAAATAACACTAGTAAAAGTGGTTGGAGTATAGGTAGTTAAAGAAGAAGCAGCAGAAGAGTAATTTGAATTGTTATAACAAATTTCAACCACTAAGTTAGAAATACCATCCCAATCATAAGCGTTGGTAAAAGTATGAGTGTTCCACCCCATTACCGTATTATAAGTAGCTCCTGGTAAAACAGTAACTAAACCAGATTCCCATCCACCGGTAAGGTCAGAAGAACTAGTACATCCCATTTTAACTTCAAAGTTGTCCATGTTATTAGGAACACCCACGGTAGTTACATCAAAAGCAAGAGAAGTAATTTTTCCGCCATTTAACATACCCATAGCCTGTAGTTCAGCCGCAGTGAATAAGATTTGATGTTTAGCTCCCCAATAGAATCTTCCATAAGGTGCAGGATAACCAGTAGTTGTTGTGGTTTGTGTACCCGTTCCAATAACCCCCATATTTGGAGTTCCAATACATGGGCCAGTAGAAAGTCCACAACTAGCGGGAGTTACATCACCTAAGCTAGCTATTAATTGTGTGGAATCTCCTAAACAAATAGTTGTGTCTCCCATCACGGTAATACCAGGAGGGAAAGGAGGTGAAAGATCAACAAACACACTACCGGTTTTCACACACCCACCAGGCACCTCTACAGTAACATTATAGTTAGTAGGTACAGCTGGGAAAGCCCAAGGATTAGCAATAGAATCTTGAGAAAGCGAACCAGAAGGAGCCCAATCATAAAGATAATTAAATGAAGGTTGATCGGAAGTTACAGCAAGGTTAACGCTATCAATAGGACAAATGATGGTGTCATTTGGCATTGTGATATTAAAGTTAGGATGAACCGTAACAGTAACCGTATCAATATTAGTACAAGTAGTAGACATATTAGAAACCACTACATAAGTAGTTGTCATCTGCGGAGAAACACTTGGATTATCACATTGTCTACAAGTCATATTAAAGTTTGGAGAAGTGGCAATGGTATCAATAGGCGAACCACTGATGGTGGTCCAAATAAAACTGGTACCCCCAACTACGGGTAAATCTACCCATTGTGTTCCAGCACAAATTTCTTGGTCTGGACCAGCATAAGTACTTGGATTGATGTATACATTAAACACACCAGAGACAATACCCACCACCGGACACGCATCATCAATACCTGTAATGGTAAATGAAGTAAAAGGAGGAGAGTAAGGAGGGGCAGTCCAGCTAACGTTTATAGTAGCCGGGTTTCCAGGAGTAATAGTTATCACTGCAGAACTATCTAATGCAGCGTATATATTATGGAAGATATCTATTGTATTATTTGTATCCGGATCGCTAATGGCTACATCAAAACTAAAGCTGTCACCCACACAAACTTCTACCGAATTGGAATCTAACTGAACTCCGGAACCCGAAAAATTGTATATACCTGGGGCATCAATTGTGGGCTGTAAGTTGGAACAACTTTGAACAACAACCTGAACATCTCGAATACTGGTTCCTTTAATTACTCCAGTGGCAGCATCATATTCTTCAATTCTTACTACGATAACATAAACACCCACAGCGGTAGGAGTAAAAGTAAGTTGACCGTTAAATGCATTTAGAACTGCATTCGCACCTGGTAATGGTTGGTTGGCAGTATAGGTTCCACTATATGTTACTAAAGTGGTAGCGTCCTCGAAACCTGGAGACATAAAATATACGATGCTATCTCCATCTGGTTCAACTACTCCAAAGTTGTAATTTACAACTTGATTCAGACAAACGTAAGGAATAGGTAATGACGTAAACGTAGGAGAGTTGTTGCAAGAGTCCACGCCCGAATACATGGTAGAATACAAATAGGTATCTGCTCCACCGGGGTTTGTCAAATTAGAAATTTGAGCATTACGACAACAAGATGTCCAGCTCATAGTCCACACATTACATGGGGCAGATAGAACCACTATACCCGAATAGGTATGTTGTTCCATTCCTGGCCATGAACCACCATTACAGGTTGAATTTGGTATTTGGGTTGGACATAATTGCGAAATTTCAGAACTAGACTGTTTTACCAGATTTGCAGTGGCTGTTCCACCACAGGTACTAGAAAAGTTCATGCTGGCAGTAGCCGGGGCATTAATACCCGCACAATCTCGAAATAGATTAACAGTAATCAAAAATGAATCTTGACCAACACATACATAAGAGATATCCCCACCCGAAATGTGCGAAGCATTTGAGGTGTTAAATAACCCTATTATGAAAATAGGTATCAGAAGTAATGAGCGAAAAAATGGATGCATAATTATAATTTTAGTTCTAGTAAGACTCAACAAATGTTAAATAAGTTGTCTGGTTGAATCTAATTCGATAGGTCACGAATGTAAACTAATGAACGTATAATTCAAAGAGTCCAGAAGTATCAACCTTTTGATTTTAAACTAAAACTATGGTTTAAATAATAACTGTCTCTTATACACATCTCCGAGCCCACGAGACTCCTGAGCATCT
>CAJXPI010000227.1 GCA_913057875.1 uncultured Flavobacteriales bacterium | reverse complement strand
GAGATGCTCAGGAGTCTCGTGGGCTCGGAGATGTGTATAAGAGACAGCTATAAGGTTAACCCTGTTAGAACGGACTTGTAGTCCGTACCATTAACAAACTTGAGGTATTAATAAGTAGATTTAGAAAGCCACTAGTAGAAATGTTAGTGGTTTTTTTGTTAGGTCGAGCTATTCAATCAACTCCAATTCTACTCGTCTATTTTGTTTTCGGCCAGATGCCGTTTCATTGGAGGCAATGGGTTGCGTTTCTCCTTTACCGGTATAAGAAATGCGGTCTTTAGCGATTCGGTTGCTCAAAAAGTAATCATAAACTGATTTTGCTCGTTTTTCTGATAGTTTTTGGTTTTGAGTAGCGCTTCCTACATCATCGGTATGGCCTACAATGGCAATGTTTTTATCAGGGTTTTCATTTAAGAATTCCAAAATTAACTCTAACTCTTTATACGAACGCGGTAACAAGCGATCTTCTCCTGTAGCAAAAGTGATGTTTTCCATTACCAAAGTAGAATCTTGATTTAAGCTATATACGTAGTTCTCGTTGGTGAAATTTAAAGCGGAATCTGGAATGTTTTCTGCTAAAATGGAATCGTTTTCTTTGGAGTATTCTTCAATTCGTACCAATGAAACCGCATCCACATAATAATACGCTTCATGGTGCCAAAAATTGAGGCTATACCATTTCTTTCGTTTTAACCGGTCTTTGAATTTTGTGGTAGAAAAATTTCCAATACTCAGATAACGTTCTGCCCCCTTAGCACGATAAAAACCACTTACTTTCACCCATTGCGAGGAGTCAGATTGTAGAATACCGCGATGGTCCTGTATTTCTATTTGAGGTGGGTTTGAAAAGATGTAATAGTCGGAGGTATAGGAAGGTTTTTTACGATATATGGAAGCCCCAAATTCTTTAGCATAATAATTAGAGTGGTCACTCCAACTTATCCACATTTCAAAATAATAGTTTTGACCTTCGAGCAGTTTTTCCGATAATTTTACCTGAATAAATTCCCGGTAATCCGGGTAAATTCTAAGGCCAACAAAAGCTTTCCCATCTTTAGGTTTTGGCGGGTTCCATTTTTCTGTTTCTGGGGGCATTCTTCCATTTTCCACGAAAAAATCAACGGTATTTACAAAACGCCATGGTCTTGCAGAATGTCTGCGTCCCTTCTTAAATTCAAAGTTGCCATTTGGAACCAAATTTTGTGCCAGGCACATATTACCGCTAAGCAGAAAGAGTAACACCAAACACAGTAAAATTACTAGTTTAAAGAATGGAATGGTTTTGTAGTTCATTGATTCAAGAATACAGATTTTAATACAACCTGGAAACCTAAAGCATTAGGTATTGTTAACAGATTTATGGGGAAATCTATTGCAATAATTCTTCGTCTTCAAAATCAGGGTTTTGAAAAATAGCACCAACCACAATTAAGTATTGAGCTCCGAAATAGGTGATTACCGTAATATCCTTAAAATGAAATACGTTATGAGTAAAATTTTGAAGGGTTAAAAGCATAGTGGTAATAGAGTAAAGTACAATACCCGAAAGAGCAATGTAATAACTTCTCTCATTTACATGGTCTTGTCTTTTTAAGCCTTGAGAAACTAATATCCATAACAAAATTTGGTACATTATCGCAGGGTATTGCCAAATAGCTAAATCTTCAATAATGAATATGGAAATGGGAAATGCAATAATTAACAAGCTCAAAAAAAGATTGATCTTCGTAATGGATTTTAAATCGCGTATAGGTAACAGACTATTATTGGTGTATTGAAAAGAATATGCATAGAAATAAATGGCTAAAAGAGAAAAAATAAATGTACCTGCAATAAACCATTGGGAAATATCGGTTCTTAACAAAAACGACAGGTCGGATAAAATAGAAAACAATAATCCAAATACAATTCCATTTCGTAATCCTTTTTGTAATTTTTTTCCCGTGGACACAAAAAACTTAAAGAGAAAAAGGAGTGTTATCGGTTTTGTAACGTATTCGGTCCATCCATATTCCGTAGAATGGAAATAGAAAATAAATAGTACCATCAGGAAATACAATATGCTGTTTTTCCATAATCTATTGTAAAATAAACTCAAGGTAATTTGATTAATGTTAAATTTTCGTCACTCCAGAAGAGAGTTCTTCCAAATCTTAGAAACAATTATAGTTTTTTTTCATTAACAAATTAAGTGGAAACAACGTTCTTTTTCCAAAGCATGGCTTTAATCATCCATTCGGGTAACGGCTTTTTAGGGTTGCGTGCGGAAAGGTTAATATTGAGATTTAGCCATTTTACAACAGGTACCTTATGCGTTTCTACAAATTCAATAAGAGTTCCGTCTGGATCTTCGATATAGCCCCAATATCCAGATGCATTTCCCATATCAAAGGCACCATTACTTAGTACTTGAAAAGGAAACCCCTTTTCATCACATTCGTCAACTAAGGCATCTAAGTCATACACGTCAAATGCTAAATGAATAAATCCATGATCGCCCCAAAACCGATTTTGAAAAATAGGTTTTCTTGGAGTAGAAGAGTCTATGCATTGAATTAGTTCTAATTGGCTCTCTCCAAGCAGGTTGCTGAATCCTCCACTTCTTTTTTTATAATAAGTAAGTAAAACCCTACGGTAGGTAGCTGCCCCCTCTTTTAGTTCGGATAGATCGGAGAAAACACCCGTTTTATCATAGATAACTTTATCATATTCTAAAATATCCATGTAGAATTTCAAGGATTTTTCCATATCCGAAACGCCAATAACACAGCCAAAGGGCCCACCCGTAGAATTTCCTTTTTTAGAATAAAAAGAGTCGAACTCTTTAATCTTTATCGCATTTTGGTGTTTATCCTCTACGTAGAATGACCTTTTACCATCTGGTTCTGTATTAATAGATGAAAGGATGGATACTCCTTTGTTCTGAAGGTTTTCTAGGCTTCTTTGGGCATCTACTGTTTTTACGGTAACGCAATTAATACCAAAGTCACCAAGGCATGAAGGTGTTTCTGGTTTTTGAGGTGTTCGGTCTAAGTATTGCCAAAGTTCATAACCGCTTCCTCCCATGGGATTCATGGCTAATATGGCATGTTTTTTATGGCTGTTTCCTCCCATATATGGAGCCATAAAAGTAGCTTCATTGGTATCTTCAAATACCACAACGCTTGACCCTAATTTCTCAGAGTACCATTTAAAAGTTTCATTTGCATCATCCGTGCCTATCCCAATTTGTTGGATTCCGTAGATTAACTTTTTATTTTCTGCCATAAACAATAACTCGGTCCTTTTAGATTGTTAATTGTGCTTTTGAAATAGTGTGCTTTTAGTTAATATCAAATAGAACAATATGTTATGCGCAATGTGTGTCTTAGGTGGTTGCAATATAAAGAATACTTCTGCGTATACCGAGATAAAAAAGCCGCTAATTTCCTATCCTAAGGATAGGTTTTCGCACATTTTTTTGATTATCTTTCTAAGGTCAGTTTGTGGCAATGACTATCTTTGGATTAGTTACAAAAGCAATTGAATTAATTTGGCAGGACAAAAGAAATTTGGGTTTTTTGGAGGTGTTTTCACTCCATCTATCTTAACCATTTTAGGGGTTATAATGTACATGCGTTTGGGCTGGGTGGTTGGACATGCTGGTTTAACAGGCTCTATTGTAATTATTCTAATTGCCCATGTTATTTCTATTGCTACCGGGCTAAGTATATCATCTATAGCTACCAATAAAAAAGTGGGTGCAGGAGGGGTATACTATGTGCTTTCTAGAAGTCTGGGTTTACCCATGGGAGGGGCCATAGGTTATACCCTTTTCATTGCAACTTCTTTTAGTATTGCGCTTTACCTTATTGGTTTTGCTGAGAATTTTAATCCCGTATTAGGATTAGGATCTACGGTAAACGATTTCCGAATTTCAGGTACCATTGCCCTCGCATTTTTGACTGCTATTGTATACATAAGCACATCGGTAGCTATTAAATCACAATACTTTATTATGGCGGCCATTGTTTTGTCTTTGGGGGCTATTATTTTGGGAAACCCAGATGCGGTAACACCTATCGGTAATTTTATTCAAGGTGAATCTGATGTTTCATTTGCGGTGTTATTTGGTATATTTTTCCCTGCTGTAACTGGTTTTACGGCCGGTATTGCTATGAGTGGCGATTTAGAAAACCCGAAAAGAGATATTCCAATCGGTACTTTATTAAGTATTGGGGTAGGTTTGATTATCTATTTGGGATTAGCATTTTTTCTAGATGCCAATGTAGATTCTTCGGTTCTTAAAAGTAATTACAATGTATTAATGGATATTGCACTTTTTGCACCATTGGTTATTGCCGGTATTTGGGGCGCTACTTTGTCTTCTGCACTAGGAGGACTATTAGGTGGTCCACGTATTTATCAAGCTATGAGTATTGACAATATAGCCTGTCTCTTATACACATCTGACGCTGCCGACGATCTACTCTGTGTAG
>CAJXPI010000226.1 GCA_913057875.1 uncultured Flavobacteriales bacterium | reverse complement strand
AGATGCTCAGGAGTCTCGTGGGCTCGGAGATGTGTATAAGAGACAGGGTCCATATCCGTGCCAGAATCAACAATTCCAATTTTAACATTCGTACTTCCTTGCGAAATATCCCAAGCAGCATTGGCATTAATTTGAGAAAAATAACTCTGTTTATTTATCTCTGGGTCATTTGGAACAAGGGTTAACTTCTGTATCTCTTTTCGTTCTACATACTCAAAATAGGGTTCGTTTTTATACGTTTCCAATACGGATAACAATTGACTGGGAGCAACAATAACTTTAAATATCAACGAAAGGTTTACGTGGGTTTTCTCTCCTATCGCTGGAGTATGATAAGGGAACATTTCGCTTACCGAAACAACCCCTTCCAAAGGCTTATTAATATTAAAATAATTCGAAGATTCTGGGGATAGTTTTACAATCAAAGTTTGCGAATCAAAAACAGGATTAACCATTTTCACTTGCCCGTTACCAGCTGAATAAATCAGGATAAAACACAGTACGATTACATATTTAAATTTATTCATTCACAATATTTTGATAGGTAGGAATATTTTTAACAAAATCAACCTTTTCACCATTCACATGGCAACAGTATAATTCCTCTCCATTGGTAATCATTAAATACGGAACTTTTAGCACAATATTGTACCGGAACGCCTGATCAAAAGTAGATTGGGTAATTCGGATACTAGGTCTTTTACATTCTACCAAAATAATTGGATTACCCATGGTATCATACACCATAATATCAGTTCTTTTTGTCCTACGGTGCAATTTAAATTGTTTTTCTAAAGCAATCAAGCTTTTGGGAAACCCCAGTTCTTCATGAATATATTTAACGGTGTTTTGACGCACCCATTCTTCGGGAGTATTGACTACGAATTTATTACGAATAGCATCAAATATTAGCATTCTACCCTCTTCATCCGTTTTAAACTTAAAACCACCTTGTTCTTTTACCTCTGACATACTTAGGCAAATGTAATGGCATTTTTTAGTTTTCCACAATGACCTAAAAATCCGAATTGCTATTCTAATTTTGGAGCGAATTTAATTTGCAAATGGCAACGTATCCTGAAATCATAAATCAATTAAAAAACAAACAATACCAACCCGTGTATTTGTTATACGGGATGGAACCCTTTTTTATCGATAAAATCACAGATTACATTACAGATAATGTTCTTTCGGAAGCTGAAAAAGGGTTTAATCAAAGCATTTTTTATGGGAGGGATGCTCAAGTTGGTGCTATCATTGAAACGGCCAAACGCTACCCTATGATGGCTGAAAAACAAGTGATCATTGTTCGTGAAGCACAAGATTTAAAGCAGGTGGATGCCCTGGAGGATTACATGATAAAGCCAGTAGAATCTACAATTCTAGTTTTTGCATTCAAGTATAAAAAACCAGATGGGCGAAAGAAGGTTTTTAAACTAATGAAAAAAGTGGGATTGGCTTTTGAGTCCAAACCCATTTACGATAATCAAATGCAAAAGTGGATTGAAGAGTACATTCATACCCACCACAGACGTATCAGCCCAAAAGCATCCATGTTGATTGGAGAATACATTGGAGCTAATCTTTCATTGGCTTCTAACGAAATTGACAAACTATTTATTACCATACCCGAAGGAGGATCTATTGACGACAATACAGTTAGCGAGGTAATTGGAATCAACAAAGACTTTAACAATTTTGAGTTTCAACGTGCAATAGGTATGAAGGATGCCAGAAAAGCCATGCAAATTGCCATGTATTTTGGAGCTCATCAAAAAGAACACCCGCTAGTCGTTGTCTTAGGAATTTTAGGCAAGTACTTTTCCAATTTAATACTGATGTATTTCAACCCTAAAGCTTCTAGAAACGATATCGCTAGAATGATTGGAGTTAGCCCCTATTTTGTAGATGAATATTTCACCGCTAAATCTAGGTTTACAGCTGCCGGAGCGGTAAGGGCCATTGAACTTATACGCGAATATGATTTAAAATCAAAAGGAGTAAACGCTGCTCAAACTGCGCCAGGAGAATTGTTGAAAGAATTGGTAGTAAAAATTCTTGCTTAAGAAATTACACTCCCGCCCAACTATTGCTGATTTCTTCCGTTTATACCCCCGAATTACCTGCTGCTTTATTTTAATTGTATGGAACCTTTAATTGGGTATATTTGCGGGTCTTTGAGCAAAATCAAATATGAAAACTAAATTTACATTACTTCTAGTATCACTATTTATTTCTAGCATTTCTTTGGCACAAAACACGGGAACTGTTAGAGGATTCGTTTATGATGGCGGATCAGGTGAACCTGTTATTTTTACAAATGTATTCCTAGAAGGAACCACCATTGGCTCTACCACGGATGATAATGGGTATTTCTCGATTACAGAAGCCCCAGTGGGAATTCAAAATGTACTTTGTACGGCCTTGGGATATGACACTGCCAGACTTGAAGTAAATGTTCAGAAAGGAAAAATTTCCAATATCAAATTAGTAATCAAGGAAGTTTCTGTTGAGTTGAATGCTTTCGAAGTATCAGCAGCTAAACAGGCGCAAAAAACGGAAGTCAAAGTTTCTACGCTTAAAGTTACCGTAAAAGATATTCAAAAACTTCCTTCGGTAGGTGGCGAATCAGATATAGCACAATACTTACAGGTACTTCCGGGGGTGGTATTCACTGGTGACCAAGGGGGACAATTATACATTCGTGGTGGATCACCTGTTCAAAATCGTGTACAACTTGACGGAATGAATGTATACAATCCATTCCACTCCATTGGACTTTATTCAGTTTTTGAAACAGAAATCATTAAAAATGCAGATGTAAGCACAGGTGGGTTTAGTTCAGAATATGGAGGAGCAATTTCTTCGGTAATGAGCATCAGTACCATTGATGGTAATCGAAACCGTATGGAAGGAAAAGTAGGCGCAAGTACGTTTGGGGCAAAAATTGCATTAAATGGTCCATTAAAAAAACCTTCTGAAATTGGCGGGTCGGCTATTACTTACGTCCTTTCGGCTAAAACCTCTTACCTAGACAAAACGAGTCAAAGCATATACTCCTATGTAAATGATGGAGAGGGACTTCCTTATTCCTTTTTAGATGGTTATGGGAAAATTGCATTTCATGGAACGAATGGTAGTAAGTTCAATCTATTTGGATTTACCTTCAATGACAAAGTAAACTACACTACTTCAAAGTTAGACTGGAACTCCTATGGGGCCGGAGGTAATTTTGTTATGGTACCAATAGCATCAGATCTTTTACTTGAGGGTAACTTCTCTTTCTCAAATTATGCTGTAGCTCAGCAAGAAGTAAATAGAGATCGGGCTTCTGAAGTTGGTGGATTTGAGGTAGGTTTAGATTTCACAAAATTCAAAGGCGACAATTCCATTAAATACGGTATGGATATTATTGGTATGCGTACGGATTTTAGATACGAAAATACGGTGGGTCGTGTGATAGAAGATGTTAAAAACAGTACCGAATTTGCCGGTTATTTTGATTACAAATTGGTGGCTGGAAAATGGGTGGCCGAACCTTCTATCAGAGGTATATTTTACTCTTCACTTAGCGAATTTAGCATTGAACCTCGTTTGGGTTTAAAATATAATGTTTCTGATCGTGTACGATTAAAAGCTGCCGGTGGTTTATACTCTCAAAACCTAATTAGCTCAAATTCTGATCAAGATGTAGTGAACTTATTTAATGGGTACTTATCGAGTCCAGAAAGTTTACCATCTACCTTTACAGATAAAGATGGAAATACGGAAGACCGAAAAACATCTTTACAGAAATCTATTCACTACATTGTGGGTGCTGAAATTGATGTAACCCGAAGAATCTCATTAAATATTGAAGGGTATTATAAAGATTATCTTCAACTTATTGGCATCAACCGTTACAAATTATTTGATGACAATGCCGATAACCGTGACAAGCCTGAAATTCTTAGAAAAGACTATATTTTGGAAGATGGTTACGCCTACGGGTTAGACCTTACCCTAAGTTACAATTATAAAGGCCTAAGTCTTTGGGCTGTATATTCTATTGGTTATACCCGAAGATGGGATGGTCTGCAAGAATACGCTCCTGTATTTGACAGAAGACATAACGTAAATTTAGTGGGTAGCTACGAGTTTGGAAAGGACAAAACATGGACGGTCAATCTTCGTTATAACTTTGGTTCTGGCTTCCCATTCACTCAAGTAAATGGTTATTACGAAGGATTTGACTTTACCGGTGGCTTAGGTACCGATTTCATTAATGGAAATGGAGACCCTACTACGGATTTTGCTCCAATTAACCAAGGACGCTTACCTGATTATGCCCGTTTAGATATTGATGTGGCAAAAGTATTTCCAATCAGTCAGTATACTGTACTGGAGATAAATGCAGGCATAACCAATGTAATGGACAGAGAAAACATTTTTTATTTTGACAGAAACACTTACACTAGAGCTGTCTCTTATACACATCTCCGAGCCCACGAGACTCCTGAGCATCTCG
>CAJXPI010000225.1 GCA_913057875.1 uncultured Flavobacteriales bacterium | reverse complement strand
GAGATGCTCAGGAGTCTCGTGGGCTCGGAGATGTGTATAAGAGACAGGGTATATTTTAGAGGTAGGGGATATAATATTTCCCAGTATGAGTGGACATCAAAATGGGTTAGCCGTGTTAAATGCTCAATTTGAGCCCCTTGAATCTCCTTTTCCCTATTATGTAAAAAGAAGCGGAGGCTTTTTTATTAAACGTACCGATACAGATATGGCAATTATGCTAAATAATCAATTTCAATCTTTTTATAATAAATATCCGTTGAACTAAGCAGGTTATTTGCTCCAGATTTTCCAGCTTTCTTCCGCTTGTAAATGGAGCATTTCTAGACCATTTCGAGTATTTGCTCCTTGATTACTTGCCAATGATAAGAATTTAGTAGTATCAGGATTGTATATCAAATCAAATACAAAGTGGTTTTCAGAAATGAATTCATAAGGAATTTCAGGAGCTTCTTCCGTGTTAGGAGACATTCCAACAGGCGTACAGTTTACTACTAAATTGTATTGTTCAAAGATTCGTTTGGTCAGCCCCCTATAGGTTAAATCTCCAATTCGGGTGTTCCTTGATACGACTAAATATGGGATACCCATTACTTCTAATGCGCCCTTTACAGCGGCTGCCGCACCTCCCGTACCTAAAACAATTGCAGCCGCTCTTTTATACCCTATTTGATCTCTTAAGGATTTACGGAACGCCAATAAGTCGGTGTTATAACCCACTAATACACCGTCCTCCACCTTAATACAGTTTACTGATTTCGCCCTAGAAACTAATGGGTCCATACGATCCATGAAACGCATAATAGTTTTCTTGTACGGAATGGTGATGTTAACCCCAGATAATTCATTTTCAAATATAAACTCTCTTAGGTTTGTAATGTCTTCTAAATCAAAAGCCTCGTAGGTTGCTTCAATGCCTTCGGTTTTGAATTTTTCATTAAAAAAATTTGGTGAAAAGGTATGTGATAAAGGATGTCCTATTAAACCGTATTTTTTCATTGTGGTATTTTAAAGCTGTGTGTGAACTAAGTTCTATCTTTTAGACTATTTCTTAGCTGAAATTCTTTCGAGTGCAAAAATAATAAGGAATCCAAGAATAGCCAGCCCAATTGACAAACCTATTTGTGGATTTGTTGCAACTTGGCCTACAACTTCTCCATTTTCATAGACTGCAGAGGTAAAATTACCGGGAAGAACATTGTGCTCAATAATTGGAACTATTTTTTCGTTAGGTTCACCGACATGTTTTACAAATACCTCTTCAACACGTTTCCAAGGCCAAACTTTATTTAATGATCCAATTAAAAATCCGGTTAAAAGGGCCAGAGTACGTGCTTCATACTTTTCAAACATCCATTTCAAAATTCTTGAGAAGCTCAGTAAACCCACAATGCCTCCAAGGGCAAAAACACCTAACTCTATCCCATGGGTAAGAATCACTGTTAGATCCATGGCTTTAAGGGCGTCTAGTAAATTACTTACTTTACCAAGAATTAGATGGTATGCTCCTAGTAATAATAGAATAAAACTACCAGATATACCCGGTAAAATCATGGCTATAAAAGCCAAAATTCCGGAAATAAACAAATACCACATGGTATCTGGCCCCTGTGAGGGAGAGACAATTGTAACGGCAAATGATATAGATGCTCCAATAACTAGTGCCAAAATATTGTCAAGACTCCACTTGGTTACACGCTGGCCAATTAATCCAACTGAAGCTACGATTAACCCAAAGAAAAATGCCCAAACCAAAATGGGATGGGAATTTAGTAAATAGTTAAATACTTTGGCTAAAGAGAGAACGCTAATTCCAATTCCGGATACTAAGGCCAATAAGAATTTTCCATTAACCGCATTAAAGACAGCTACTATTCCATTTTCTTTTACCGTTTTTAAGAGGCTTATATTTATGGATGAAATGGTATCAATTAATTCTTTGTAGATGCCCGCAACTAAGGCAATTGTCCCACCAGAAACACCTGGCACTACATCTGCGGCACCCATGGCCATGCCCTTGAGCGTAATAATTGCGTAGTCTGTTAATGATCTCATTGAGTTTAGTTTTCTCTGTATAAAAAAAAAGCTAGCCAATCTTTCGATTTAGCTAGCCAGGTATTTTTTGTTATTGGTTTACATCATTTTTTCGGCCATGTCTTTTGGCAAAAAGTTAAATAAGGTATCTCCTCTTAACCCTAGTCTTAAGGTTTCTAATGGAATTACTTCATCTGGCGCAATGTTACCCAGGTTTACATTTGCTCCAAACTCGTTTATAAACCAAACTTGTTGTGATTTTTGTGGAGCTTCCCAAAGTACGTTACCGTTGCCTATTTCTTTAGAAATATGCTCAATCATGCTTTTTTTAGCATTTCCGTCTTTGTCAAAAATTCCAATGGTACCACTTTCACGTGCTTCCGCAATTACTTTCCATGCACCAGCGGCTAATTCGGTTTTCATTTTTCTAATCCAATCTTCCTCCGTTAATAAATCAGCATCTGTTTTAGAACCTACTTCACTTAAAACCGTAAAGTCTTTAGAAAGTTCTTCAATAAACTCAAGTTTTTGTTCTTCAGGAATATGGATACATCCATCTGATACCTCAGCGTATTCCATTTTTAATTCACCTAATAGTCTACGGTAATCATCAAACATATTACGCACAGCAAAAGCTTCAAATAAGGTACCTCCAAGGTAACACTTAATATTTGCTTCACGATACATCGCTAATTTTACTTTTAGGTTTTTGGTAATGTAAGATGTGCCAAAACCGAACTTTACAATATCCATTAAATCGCCACACGATTCAATAAAATATTCAGTTTGACGGTTACTAAGGCCCTTGTCCATCATCATGGTAAGACCAGTTTCTCTTGGCTTTGCTGTTCTTTCTGGAAGAAATGGTAATTCAAAATTCATAATTAATTATAATTTTCTAGTAAGTCCATTATCGCTGGGTGGTGAACAGCTTCAGGACATATGGATAAAAATTGATCCTTATAAGAAGGATTCATTTCTAATGCGATATATAGTATGGACTCTGCGTCCATAATTTGTTTAAAATGTATGAGCACTGCCGCATATTTAAAATACAATTGGCTTTCCTCTGGATATTTTGAAATTCCGGCTCTAAGTACCTCAAATGCCTCTTTTCCTTTTCCATTAAATACCAAGGCTTCCGCATAATCTCCAAAAATACCTGTGTTTTCCATCTCAGAATGGTATACACTCTCGTAAATTGGTTCGGCCGATTCATAATCTCCCAAGTTTACCAATAGGTCGGCATGAAAATAATGGTAATACATGTTGTTAGGATTTAATTTCAATGCTTTTTCAATATATAAAAGACCCTCCTGAGAATTGTCCATATTGGAATAAGCAACCGCGAATCCTAACCAACCATCTGCATATTCAGGACTGTGATCAATGGCTTTTTGAAAATAGGTGATTGCTTCTTCATTTTTTTCTAGTACGATATAGCAATGACCAATAAAATTATAGGTAATAGGATCAATGAACTCAGGATGTATAGAACTTTTATAGGAGGCAATAGCTTCCTCAAAATTTTCTACTTTCATATATGCATTCCCAAGATTGAAAAATGCTTCAGAAAAAGAATCGTTGATAAGCGTGGAGTAGTCATAGGCCTTGATAGCCTCCGAATAATTCTCCATGGTCATATAAAGGTTACCTAGCAGGAACCAAGCAAAATGAGAGTAGGGGTTATTATTTATATAATCATCCAGATGCTTAATAGCTAGGTCG
This sequence comes from uncultured Flavobacteriales bacterium, assembly GCA_913057875.1. Lineage (GTDB taxonomy): Bacteria > Bacteroidota > Bacteroidia > Flavobacteriales_G > Salibacteraceae > CAJXZP01. The sequence continues at coordinate 759 of CAJXPI010000225.1, read as the reverse complement.
TATTGCAGACTTAACTCACAACTCAATGTAAGTTCCATAATGGCGTCTTCATTACTGCTATCAGATGAAATGATCTCTAAGTAAAGATTGATGGATTCAGAATAATCTCCAATTTCTTGGTATTCCTTTCCTAAGGCCATTTTTGCATCTACTAAATCATCCGGTGATGAGATTTGAACTAAATTTTGTAAAATTTCAATGGCTTTTTCCTTCTGATCAGCCATACTATAAATGGATGCTTTGCTAAAATAATGTTCTGGATTCGAATCTTCATACAAAGAAACAGAATCAATAATTTTTAACGCCTCCTTTGCTTTTTCATTATATACGAGTGATTCGGCTTCTTTTAATTGAATAGAAACAGAGTCAGGATGTTGCCCTTTCCCTAAATCAACCAGTAGCTGCACGGTTTCTAAATTGGATTCAATGAGGTAAAAATCAATCAGTTCCTCAAATTCTTCCACGTCAAAATAGTACTGCGCCCCAACGGCTGTCATTTCTTCAAATTTTTCAATCAACTGGTTAATGTTCCCGTGATCGAATGGCAGAAAATCAGGATGGTCCTCCATAAGCTGGCAAATGTACTGCTTAGTCAAAGATAACAAAACATTAATGCGGCTTTTAGTGCTCTTTTTTGAATTGTTAACAACACTATTAACAGTGAATAATTACTTTGATATAACATGAATTTTCACTTGATATTGTATATATCCTGTCTCTTATACACATCTCCGAGCCCACGAGACTCCTGAGCATCTC
>CAJXPI010000224.1 GCA_913057875.1 uncultured Flavobacteriales bacterium | reverse complement strand
GAGATGCTCAGGAGTCTCGTGGGCTCGGAGATGTGTATAAGAGACAGACCATTATATTTTTCAAGTAATTAACCATAAAAACAAAATGGGAATAGCCTCCCTTTCATCAGATTATTTCGAAATTACGTATAACGTACCTCCTATATTTGATTTTATCTCCCCTTCTATTAATTCCAAATTTCACTTGGTTGCACAAAAAGAGAAGTTGGGAATACTTGAATTCTTACCCCAAGAAGATGAAAATGAAATACCAGAATTTAAAACTACCTATTTGCCGGTTAAGAAAAAGATTCACACAGGCTCCTGTAAAAGCAAAAAATTTGAAGTATTAATGGATGGAAAAATAATTCCTGACACCCTTTTTTCTTATGATCACACCAAAATCAATCATCATTTTGGAATTATTAAATTGGAAAATGACTTGATTCTTTACAACGAATCGGATCCGAATGGAACTTTTCATCAAAGTGGATTATACAAAGTGGGACAAACAAAATGGTTTCTGCCACCCAGTGCTAATAAATTAACTCCTTATAAGAATGCCTTACTAGAAATGAATGAGAGCCAAGCTCCCCACCCAATTTATAGTATATACTCAATGTACGGACGAAAACTAGCAGAAAATGTAACGTCCAAAGATGGTGATAAATTTTTCTTTCTTATTAGTCAAGTATTAAATCAAAAAATTGATTCTGCCGCATTAGCATCAGGTTTCACTCCCTTTACGTACAAAATTCAATCCAATAAAAAATGGGGCTTAGCTCATATTTGTATGGATACTTTTAAGATCATACAACCCACAAAATATATCAGCATTCGTTCCACTGGCCTACCAAAATCATTAGTTCTAAGTAAGCCGGCATCATTTGATTGGTATGGTTTAGACCCAAAGGCGAATAAGTTAGAATTAATCACCAATAAAAACCCTCTATATATTGCATCTAACAATTCAATAAGTCTAAATTCAAAAGATGCTGCCTTTAGTGCCCATTTTAACGAAGGCCTTTTCTTTTATAATTACCTAATAGCAAATAAGGGAGAAGTTTACTCGCTAGAACATCTCCAACCCGCTCATACATCGGCTTTTGTTAAGCCCTACCCTAATTATATTCACAGCATAAACCCACATGATGCTCACTTATTATACTCTTATAAGTTCAAACCCATTAAAACCGTGAAGTTTGATAGCGTTTCTATCGTGAAGAATAATTACATGCTGCTTTATAATACCCAAGTACCGTCAAAAAACATCACCTCTGGAGGTGGCGAAATATTTGTAAAAAAAATACTTGCTGTATATAAAGACCAGAAACCCCTTAAATCTATAACCAAGTATTCAGAAGTCTACTTTTACCGTGATTGGTTTATTGCAAAAGAAGAAGTAAGATGGAAATTGATCACCCTTGACGTAGGTAATGAATCCGTTCAAAAATTCACTACTTTAATGGAAGTTTTCGGTACTATAAACACACTAAAATAAGCGCCACTTTTTACGCAAAAACGGTGTAAATATCATTTCAATATAGCTACTAAAAAACTACCTTCGCGCCTCATTTAATTTTTATTCAAAAAACCAATAATGATGCAAAACGCAAAAATTATTTACACAAAAACAGACGAGGCTCCTGCGCTTGCCACACAATCTTTTTTACCCATTGTTGAATCATTCACAAGAAAATCAGGTATTGAATTTGAATTAAAAGATATTTCTGTTGCCGCACGTATTTTAGGATTGTTTCCGGAGTACTTAGCAGAAGATCAAAGAATGGAAGATGCCTTGGCTGAGTTAGGCAAAATGGTCTTACTTCCTGAAGCTAATATTATTAAATTACCCAATATTTCAGCATCCGTACCTCAACTATTGGGCGCAATTAAAGAACTACAATCTAAAGGATATAAAATTCCAGACTATCCAAATTCTCCTTCAACGGAGAAAGAGAAATCTATTCAGGCTAGATACAACCAGGTAAAAGGCAGTGCTGTGAACCCGGTTTTACGTGAAGGCAACTCTGATCGAAGAGCCCCAAAAGCCGTTAAAGAATACGTGAAATCGCACCCCCATTCTATGGGGAATTGGACCAAAGATTCAAAATCTCATGTAGCACATATGAATAATGGAGACTTTTACGGTACCGAAAAATCAGTAGAGGTAGCTGCAGATACTAATGTGAAAATTGCTTTCAGAAATTCAAACGGTGAAACCACTACTTTGAAGGAAAAAACGGCTTTAATTGCAGGTGAAATTATTGATGCTTCCGTAATGAACACGGGTAAATTACAAGAGTTTTTAGCCAAAGAAATTCAAGATGCCAAAAATCAAGGGATTTTATTTTCGGTACACTTGAAAGCTACCATGATGAAGGTATCTGACCCTATCCTTTTCGGCTATACCGTTTCTGTTTTCTTTAAGGATGTTTTTGAAAAACATGCAGCTTCTTTTGCCGAATTGGGAATAAACCCAAACAATGGTTTAGGCGATTTGTATGCAAAATTAGAAACCCTTCCAGCAGCTAAAAAAGAAGAAATATTAGCCGATATGGATCAGGTATACCAAAACAGTCCTGAAATGGCTATGGTAAATTCAGATAAGGGAATCACTAATTTACATGTTCCTAGTGACATTATTATTGATGCATCTATGCCGGCAGCCATTCGTAATGCCGGACAAATGTGGGGCCCAGATGGGAAAGCCAAAGACACCAAATTCGTAATTCCAGACCGTTCTTATGCGGGAATATATGAAGAGTGTATCGATTTTTGTAAAGAAAACGGTTCATTCGACCCCGCTTCAATGGGGAGTGTATCAAATGTGGGATTAATGGCTAAGAAAGCCGAAGAATATGGATCACACGACAAAACTTTCCAAATGTCTGATGAAGGAACGGTATCTGTTACAGACTCCAACGGGGATGTTCTTTTGGAACAAAAGGTAAACAAGGGAGACATTTTTAGAATGTGTCAAACTAAAGATGCTCCAATTCAAGACTGGGTAAAACTTGCGGTAAAAAGAGCAAAAGCTACAGCAACCCCCGCTATATTTTGGTTAGATCCAAAAAGAGCACATGATGCTCAAATCATTGCTAAGGTGAATAAATATTTACCTAGTCATAATCTAGAAGGTTTAGATATTCAGATAATGGCTCCCAAAGAAGCTATACGTTTTTCTATGGAAAGAATTGTTAAAGGACTAGATACGGTTTCAGTTACAGGTAACGTTTTACGCGATTATTTAACTGACTTATTCCCAATTTTAGAAGTTGGCACCAGTGCCAAGATGCTTTCAATTGTGCCATTAATGAATGGTGGTGGTTTGTTCGAAACCGGAGCAGGAGGTTCTGCACCAAAACACGTTGAGCAATTTCAGGAAGAAGGACATTTACGTTGGGATTCCTTAGGTGAATTCTTAGCATTATCTGTTTCCTTAGAACATTTTGCAGAAACACATAACAATAAAAAAGCCGCAATCCTTGGTCAAACTTTGGATGCCGCCACTGCAGTATTATTAAATGAAGATAAATCTCCATCAAGAAAAGTAAAAGAGTTAGACAATAGAGGGAGTCATTTTTTCCTTGCGCAATATTGGTCGCAAAAATTAGCTTCTCAAAATGAGGATACCGATCTAAAGGAGCAATTTACAAGTATTGCTGCAGCGCTTACTGAAAAGGAATCTGCAATTCTACAAGAATTAAAGAATGCTCAAGGAAATGTGGTTGAAATGGATGGTTATTATTTTGGAAACGACAACCTAATTTCTAAAGCAATGAGACCTAGTGCTACTCTTAATAGTATCATTGACGCGATTTAAATTCTGCACAACTTCAAAAAAGGGATGGTCATAGGCCATCCTTTTTTTTTGCTAAAGTCTACAATTCCTGTTCTTTTTATTTATCTTCGGGTATACGAATACTAAAAAACTATACTTATGAAAAATTACAAATTCATTTTACTGTTATGTGCAACAATTTTTGGCTCTACTAGCGTTTTCGCAGGAGATGATGAAGGAGGCAAGAAAGGAATTAGAGCCGGATGGCAATCATCGACAATGACCAGTAATGGAAGTGCAGATAGCGCTAATGCGGTAAACTCCTTTTATGTAGGCCTTTTTGGTGAGAAAAAATTAATACCTCTACTAAGATTAGGATATGGTCTAGAATACAATTCTACCGGTTACAAATCTAATGATAAATACTTTCCAATTTCTTCCGAATATTCTAGGCACAATTTGGCCATTCCAATTTACCTTCAGGTAAAACTAGGACCTGCATTTGTTTTGGGCGGAGTAGCTCCAAATTTTGCAATTGGTAATAAATTAAAAATCGCGGGGGAGGACATTGATATGACCGATGATTTTAAATTAGGGAAATTTGATGCTCCGGTATTTTTAGGCTTAGGGTTAAAAATTACCATCATTTCATTAGAGGCTCGCTACCATTTTGGTACTATGGACATTTCAAACAGTGACATTTCTGACATTAAACAAGGGTACCTTCAGGTGGGTGCAGCAGTTTCTTTCTCTGTCTCTTATACACATCTCCGAGCCCACGAGACTCCTGAGCATCTCG
>CAJXPI010000223.1 GCA_913057875.1 uncultured Flavobacteriales bacterium | reverse complement strand
GATGCTCAGGAGTCTCGTGGGCTCGGAGATGTGTATAAGAGACAGGATGTAGCTAGGGCCTATGCCGCTGGTGCCGATATTGCCGTAGTTGGTAACGCTTTTGAAGACAATCCGGACCTGCTTTTTGAGATTGCCGAAACGCGGTTCGAAAAAATGTAACACCTCAATAATCTTCTTTTGAATACCCAAACTTTCCTCTTAAATAACTTTAATACATTTTCTCCAAAAGCTACGAAACTTTTATTCAGCATTTCAGGCTCCTTGATTTTGGCATTGTATGTATATCAGTGGATTTCAAAAGGTGAAATAGACATTCACAACCCCATCGTGTTTTTTGGATCAATTAATTTCATTTTAATTGGGACTATTGGATTATCAAAAAAATCCCCATTCGCTCCTAAAGTAAAAGTTACGGAGCATGATATTGTACTAAGAAAAGACCTTTTTGGTAAGAATACCAACGTTTTTTGGAGTGATTTAGAAAAAATTGAACTAGGCTCTTACCGCCTTACATTTTACAAAGAAAAAAGTTACTTCACCTATCATTTAGACACTACCAAAGAAACCTCAATTGCCATTAAACATGCCATTAGAGAAGCAGGTCATCATAAAAATATTAGAGTTACTGGATGCTAACATACTAAATGGAAAAAGTATCCGTTTACAGGCAAATCCTTTTACTATGAAAACGAAATACATTCTATTAATATCCAGCACGGTACTGGCTTTATTTAGCTTCACAAAAAACAAACCTCAAGAAAAATTCACCCCACCCGGTACGGTTAAAGTGGGTAATTTCTTTTTTATGGATGAAACGGAAATTAGTAATTTTTCCTGGTTGGAATATGTGTATTGGACTGAACGGGTGTATGGAAAAGACTCCAAACAATATGCAGATGCCCAGGTGGATTCTAATGTTTGGGATGAGCCGTATCGTAGCCACTATTTTAGTCATCCAGCATATAGAGAATACCCGGTTGTAGGAATTTCTTACGATCAAGCAGTAGAGTACTGCCAATGGCGTTCTGATAGAGTCATGGAACAATTATTAATTCGCAAAGAACAAAAGAACAACGTAGTCATTCCATCAATACTCACCTATCGTTTACCCACCCGAGAAGAATGGGAAAAAGTGGCACAAATGCCATATAGTGATAAAACACAGAAATCTCTAAACACTAAATACAAAGACGCAGTTAAAGCTAATTTCCACTCGACTGACCCCCCTGTAGAAGAGATGACCACCACTGCTCCAGTTTTTTCCTATTGGCCAAATGAATTAGGCATCTACAATATGCGTGGAAACGTATCAGAAATGGTAACTGAAAGAGGAATTGTGAAAGGTGGTGGTTGGACCGACCTAGAAAATAACATCCAAATTGAAACTGGAATCCCTTACACTAAACCCAGTAAATCTATAGGGTTTAGATGTGTTTGTGAAGTTTCTTTTGAAAACACCGAGTCTTAAAAACCCAACATTATTTCAAAAACATTGCGTAATATCGTAGCCAAATTCGGGCTATGAAAAACGACCATTCAGAAATTAATTATCAAGCGCATTGGGACGCAGCCTACACACGTACCCCAAATGAAAAATTGGGTTGGTATGAGGAAGATCTTTCTCCTACTTTTCAGTTACTGGATAAGTGTCATGCCCTACCCCAATCAAAAATGCTAATTGCAGGTGCTGGAAGTACCACTTTAGTAGATGAATTACTGAACAAAGGTTTTTCCAACCTCATCGCTACCGACATTAGCCAGGTAAGCTTAACCTATTTGATAGACCGGGTTGGCTCGAATAAAATTGAAACTATTGTTGACGATTTATCCCAACCTGAAAAGTTAACGGAAATCGAATCCGTGGATATCTGGATTGACCGTGCGGTACTTCATTTTTTAATGGATAAAAACGATCAAGACATCTATTTTGAATTATTGAAATCAAAATTAAAATCGGGAGGTTTTGCTTTGTTTGCCGAATTTACCGCTGGTGGCGCTACCAAATGTTGTGGACTACCCATACAGCAATATGAAAACCACCAATTTTCAGAAAAACTAGGTAACGACTTTCAAATGGTCGACACTTTTGAGCATACGTATTACAATCCAAATGGTGATCCGCGTAAGTATATCTATTCTTTATTTAAACGTTCCTAATGTTTACCAAAGACGAAGAAAAAGCCATTAAAGGGGCCTTCTGGGGCACCCTTACACAAAAGATTCAGAAATACAGATCGGTTAGTGGGCGAAGAGTAAATTGGTTCAAGTACCGCACTGGATTAAATGAAATTTTTGTCCGTGTAGAAGTAGATCAATATGGTTGCAAAGTGTGTATTGATTTGCAGTTCAAAAATGACGGCATTAGAGAATTGTTTTACGAGCAGTTTTTAGAAACCAAAACCGTTTTTGAAAACACTATGATTTCACCTGTAAAATGGCACCCCAATTACGAGCATGGATATGGAACCGTAGTTTCTAGAGTAAGTGTTGAGAATGACACCACCAACTTATACCGACAAGAAGACTGGCCGGAAATGCATGAATTTATCATTACTCATTTACGCAGAGTGGATGAATATTGGGACGACTTTGGGGAACTCTTTAAAACATTAAAATAGGAATTACCTTTTCTGTCGAATGTGTCATATATCACTGATAGAAGTGATTTCGCTTTCTACTTTTGCCGCCAGATTTAAAATGGAAATAACAACAATCATCGGTTTTTTGGCGGCTTCAATTATAGGCATCTCGTTGGGACTTATTGGTGGAGGTGGCAGTATTATTACTGTTCCTGTTTTGGTGTATTTACTAAACACTGATCCAGTAACAGCTACGGCCTACTCCCTTTTTGTGGTAGGAACAGCAAGCTTAGTGGGCTCCTTTAATTACTTTAAAAAAGGATTGGTTAACCTAAAAACGGCCGTCATATTTGGGCTTCCAGCCATTGGAACCGTTTACTTGATGCGAAAGGTGGTCGTGCCTTCTATTCCGGAAAACCTAATTGAAATGGGTGGTATTGTGCTTACCAAAGACATGGCTATCATGATTCTTTTTGCCATTGCCATGATTACGGCTTCAGCATCTATGATTCGCGGGCCGAAAGATCCGGGAACTCCATACAGCAAAACCGAATTAAACTACCCTCCAATTTTTATCTTTGGTTTGTTAGTGGGAACTTTTACTGGGTTGGTAGGTGCTGGTGGTGGATTTTTAATCATTCCGGCTTTACTTGTACTCGCCAAATTACCAATGAAAGAAGCTGTTGGAACATCTCTACTTATTATTGCGTGTAATTCATTAATTGGATTTATGGGAGACGTTACCCGTAGAGAAATAGACTGGAATTTATTACTCCTATTTACTGGAATCGCGGTAGTGGGAATCTTTATAGGAAGTGCGCTATCTAATAAAATGGATGGTGCCAAACTCAAGCCTGCTTTTGGCTGGTTTGTATTAATTATGGGAGTTTTTATCCTAGGAAAATCATTGATCAATTAAAAACCAAATACAACAATCATGTTCGATAATTTAAACGCAGAAGAATTTGAAAAAGCCATAGAAGCATCGCCAGAAGCGGTAATTCTAGATGTACGTTCCCCAATGGAATACCAACAAGGGCACTTGAAAAATTCGGTTTTACTGGATTTCTATTCACGTACTATTCAAGCAGATATTGACGCTTTAGACAAATCCAAAGAATATTTAATTTATTGCCGTAGTGGTGCACGTAGCGCAAGTGCGTGTAATTATATGGCTCAAAGTGGTTTTGCCAAAGTAACCAATATGGCGGGCGGAATTTTGACTTGGAGAGGCGAGATTGAGTATTAGGAAATAATCTCAGGATCAATCCCCCTGTCGCTTTGCTCCTTCCCCCTCCTCCAAGGGGGAAGACACACCCCTAACAATTTTAGTGTAAAAGTGAGGGTTAATAAATAGACAGAATATTATTTAATAAGACTGGGTTAAAAATTCCCCCTTGGCGAAGGGGGAGAAATCCTGATGAAGGAAGGGTTAGGGGGATTGACCACACAAAAACACAAAAGGGAGCTAATTAGCTCCCTTTTCTTATTTCTGATTTTAGCTTTTTAGGTTGTTGTCGGGTATCAAACAAAGTAACTACTTGAATTCTTTTGGAATCAAACCGGTAAAACAAAGTAGTCTGCTTTGACACCACGCAGCGATGTAACCCTTTCTGTTTTTCAGACTCTGGAACACTCTCTGGGTACGATTGAATAATTGAAATAAAATGGGTTAACTTCCTAATAAAGTCTTGCTTAACTCTTTCCGACCAACGGTTTGTCAGATATTCAAAAAGGTCTTCTAATTTTCGTTGAGCCAATTTAGATATGACTACCTCTCGGGTCATGAACGATGTTTTGCCATAAAGGAATCAAAGTCTACACTCTCTCCATTTTTCAACTCTTCGGTGGCCTTTTGAATTTCACGTTGTTGCTCATCCGCAAGTACATCCCAAAAGTCTTCTTCTTTAGCCTTTGCAAAGATTTCTTTTATTGACTCAATAATGAATGGGTTCTGTCTCTTATACACATCTCCGAGCCCACGAGACTCCTGAGCATCTCG
>CAJXPI010000222.1 GCA_913057875.1 uncultured Flavobacteriales bacterium | reverse complement strand
TACGAGATGCTCAGGAGTCTCGTGGGCTCGGAGATGTGTATAAGAGACAGTCTTCGAAGAAAGTAGCATACGATTCTAACTCTTCGGGTTTTTCATCGCGCTTGTTCATTTCTTGAATTTCATGAACACGAGCAATTGGTAATACAAATACTTTGGAATTTTCTCCTAAGTAACTGTACCACATTAATCCCTTAAAAATATCCGATTTAAAGCAATATGCCTTCCCTTTTTGAGTATGTAATTTAACGTCACTACTTGGAAATCCTTTTAAGGCATCCATGTAACTATCTAACTCAAAATTTAAACAACACTTTAGTTTACCACATTGACCTGCTAACTTTTGAGGGTTAATAGACAATTGTTGGTAACGTGCAGCATTGGTAGAAACCGATCTAAAATCCGTTAACCAGGTAGAACAACATAACTCTCTACCACAGGAACCAATTCCACCTAAACGTCCGGCTTCTTGACGCGAACCAATTTGGCGCATCTCTACCTTTACCTTAAACTGATCAGCTAAATGACGAATTAATTCTCTAAAATCAACCCGTTCATCTGCGGTATAATAAAACGTTGCTTTTCCACCATCGGCTTGATACTCCACGTCTGAAATCTTCATATTCAATTTCAGTTCAATGGCAATATTTCTAGCTCTGAGCATTGTGGGTTGTTCCAGTTTTAGCATTTCCTGCCACTTTTCAACCTCCGCTTGGTTCGGTTTACGAAGTATATTTAGAATGTCTTTAGAATCAGGTGCGACTTTTTTAATTCGCATTCTACGATTCACTAATTCTCCTAACATACTTACCACCCCCATGTCATAACCCGTTGCAGATTGTACTACTACTGGTTCACCAGGATGGATATCCAATTTATTGCTATTTCTAAAAAACTCTTTACGAGTGTTTTTAAATTTTATCTCAACTAAGTCGTAATTACTGTATCGCGCTGGTTCCATTCCAGTTAACCAACTATATACATTAAGCTTATCACATCCAGATGTTGAACATGAGCCGCTTGATTTACAACCGCCAGAAACACTACCAGAACCTGTTTTAGTACTACAATTGGTACATCCCATAATTCTTTTCTTTTGGTGATTGAAATTTATTCCCTCACCTTATTTGGTAATTATTTCATTAACCCACAAAAGAACGAAATTTATTGAAATTGTTGTTACTTCCTGTCGGTTTTTAGCCACCTCACATCGTTAATAACTACCAAAAAACCAAAAATATACCAATTGGTATATTTTATATACATTTGCTTCGTGGCTTCAAAAGCAGAAATAACATCCGAATATATCATTCGAACCATTGCTCCGGTATTCAATAAAAAGGGATATTCGGGAACCAGTATGGCTGATATAACTGCGGCCACTGGACTAACCAAAGGAGCTATTTATGGCAATTTTGCTGATAAGAATGAACTTGCCGTAAAAGCGTTTGTATACAATGTAAATATTGTAGCAAATAAAATTGAGGAGGCGGTTCAAGCGCATAATGAGCCCATAGACCAGCTTTATGCCATTAGTTCTTTTTATAAAGACTATTACGATTTCACGTATCAATTTGGCGGGTGCCCCATTCTTAATGTAGGAATAGATGCCAATCATCAAAACCCTGCCTTAATGGGGAAAGTGAAAAAGGTTATACACAACCTTCAAAACAACTTGAGTAACATCATTCTAGCTGGAATTACAAAAAAACAATTTAGACCGGGAATTGATGCTCCCCTTTACGCGAGAAGAATTTTCTCTATGATTGAAGGCGGAATTTTTACCGCCACCATGCTCAAGGACAAATCATACATGGAAGATTTAACCATTGTGATGAATCATTTAATAGAAACCGAATTAAAGAAATAATTTTTTTTGATTAAAAATATACCGATTGGTATAAAATTATGATGCAGCTAATTAAACCATATTTCAAAACATTATCGGCAATAAGCCCAACTCTAGCCTCAAAAAGCGCCTTCGAAATGTTTCAGAAGGTAAGGAAGAAAGACATTCGAGATCGCGAAAAGCCTTTTTACGATGAAGCGAATCGGTATGAGATTCCATTCAAAAACGAGTCAATTCACTGCTATGCTTTTGGAAACCCCGAGGATGACATTGTTGTTTTAGTGCATGGATGGGATAGTAATGTAGGTTGTATGTACAAAATGGTGGCTCCGCTTATAGCTAAAAACAAATACGTTATCGGGTTCAATTTACCGGGCCACGCTTTTTATAGCGCCAACAAAACGCATTTATACGATGCCAAGGGGTCGTTTAAGGCATTTATGCAATCGCTACCCAAGGACAAAACCATCGACATAATAGCCCATTCTTTCGGATCGGCAGTGACGGCTTTTGGTTTATCAGAAATGGAGTTTAAAGTCAATAACTTGGTATTTTTAACGAGCCCCAACAAAATGGAAGATGTATTTATAGATTACAAGAACTTCATCGGACTTAATGAAAAAGCGTACCGAAAATTGACCCAACGTGCTGACAAAATTCTGAAGGAACCCTTGGCTTTAGTAAATGTAGAGTCACGAATGCAATTGGTTGATTTTAACCATTTGTACTTGATGCACGATAAATCAGATAAGATTATTCCGTTTTCATATTCAGAAAAAATTCATGCAGCGGTGAAAAATTCTACGCTGTACTCATTTGATAAGTTGGGTCATTACAAAATGCTATGGAATGATGATCTCATTACGAAAGTGATGGAGGTAATTAAGTAAATTTTCAAAAATTACGAGAGGTAGGCTTTGGGATTCAGGCTAAGGGTGCAGGGAAAGTTGTATGATTTACACAGAGAACCGCAGAGTACTTCACAAAGGGGCACAGAGAGGCCTTAAATAAAAACATATCCTTTGCGGACTTTGCGCTGCTTACCACCTTTGCGTGAAAAAAAATCTTCAAATATTACGAGAGGTGGGCTTTAGGGTTGACGCTAAGAAGGGCGTGTGATTTGCATAAAGAACCTCATAGGGTTTTACAAAGGGGCACGAAGGATTAGATAACTGTGGAAAACGCTTGCAGGAATTGAATTTTCACATCAAGAATGGTAAATCTCTTTTAACTCTGTGCCATCTCTGCGAATCTCTGTGTTGCCCAAAAATTCTTTGGCCAAATACTTTTACAAAAAGTTAATTATCGTGACTTACCCTCTTTTAAGGTAACGCTTTAAATCTTTCAGTTCCAATAAGAAAACGAAACCTACAAATACGAACATTAAAACAGTGTTAAACGCATACTTCATAATCTCAGAATCCCAATAAACTAGGGTGCTCGCATACCATAACAATACCGAAACCACACTATACCCTAAAATCTTAGAGAGTTCGTAAGGAATTTTGAAATGTTTTTGCCCCAGAAAAAAGCTAATCACAGCCATAGAACCATAAGACGTAAAAGTGGTCCAAGCGGCTCCTTCGTAACCCATAATTGGAATTAAATACATATTCAACCCGATAGTAATTACCGCTCCAGTCACCGCCAAAATTGCTCCGTAAATGGTTTTATGCGTGAGTTTATACCAAATCGATAAATTATAAATCCACCCTAAGAAAATATTTGCAAAAAGTAAAATCGGCACAACAGTTAATCCTACCCAATACGCTTCTCTTCTAATCAGCAACTTAATAATATCAAGGTAAAGCATCACCCCTAAGAACAACATGGTAACCACTATGGTGTACCATTTCATTACATCTGCATAAACCTTTCTATCATTACCCTCTTTATCTTGAGCAAAGAAAAATGGCTCTGCGGCATATCTAAATGCCTGGGTAAATAAGGTAATTAAAACAGCAAGTTTATACACCCCTCCATAAATACCAACTTGACTCAAGGCCTCTTTGGTTCCTAATGTAGGTTCAAGAATCGATCTGATCAATATACGATCTACGGTTTCATTTATTATACCAGCAAACCCAACAACAACTAAAGGAGTAGCATAGAGGAACAGCTGTTTTAACAAAGAAGTATTTATTTTAAAATCAAAGCTCTTATAACTACCAGCCACCAGGAGGAACTTGATTATTGCTTGAACCATATTTGCAATAAACACATATCCTACTCCTATAGATGGATCAAATACGGATTCGGTAATCCAATTACCTCCCGCTTGGTCCACATTCATACAATACAGGATAAAAAACAGGTTAAGTAATATATTCACTCCAATACTGGAAAAGTTCACAAAGGCGAATTTCTTGGCCCTATTCTGCTGACGTAATTGCGCCAAAGGAATCACTGAGAACGCATCAAAACTTAAAGCTAACCCCATCCATAAAACATATTCTGGATTATTAGGGTATAGCATGTAATTGGCCACATCTTGTGTAAAGAAAACTACGCCACCTAAAAAGAGAAGAGAGGAAAGACCTACAAAGAATAGAGAGGTTTTAAAAACCTCTTCCGGTGCAAACTCTTCTTTAGAAGAGAACCGAAAATACGCTGTTTCCATTCCCCAGGGAAGTATAACTGCAACAAATGCCACCATGGCATAAATTTCATTCACCACTCCATACTCCTCGGGAGCAAACATTCCCGTATATCTGTCTCTTATACACATCTGACGCTGCCGACGATCTACTCTGTGTAG
>CAJXPI010000221.1 GCA_913057875.1 uncultured Flavobacteriales bacterium | reverse complement strand
AGTCTCGTGGGCTCGGAGATGTGTATAAGAGACAGGGATGTGGAAGTGGGGTTTATCAAACTTCAAATGCTATCTGATTCTCTAGTAAAATACCTAGATATGGGATATAAATTACAGCTTGGTGTAAAAGGGTTTACTAGCCCCCTTGGAGATGCCGATTATAACGACAACTTAGCTCTTAGAAGAATAAGTTCGATAGAAAACTACTTGTACCAGGCAAATAACAACCGATTACAACCTGCTATTGATAGTGGTTTGCTAAAATTTAGACAAATTCCTTTTGGTGAGTTCTTTTCCATTAATAAAGTAAGTGACGACTTAAAAAGTAAAAAACAATCGGTGTATAGTGCGCCTGCATCGGAAGCAAGAAAAGTGGAAATTATATGGGTAGAACAAACCCTGCCGGGAGATTCAAATGCCATTGCAAACTTTCAAAGTACCATTTACAATTTTGGAGAAATGGCCTCAAACTCAGAGGTAGAAACGGTTTTCAAATTTACTAATTCAGGAGAAAAACCATTAATTATTGAAAATGTGGAAGCCAGTTGCGATTGTATTTCAACCCACTACCCTATTGAGCCAGTTCTACCTGGTGAAAGTGGTGAAATCCATGTGTTTTTAAATAACCTAGGAAAAAAAGGATTGCAATTTCATGGTTTGGTAGTGACCACAAATGAAAAAACCAAAGAACATAAACTGTTTATTCAAGGGGTTATGGAACGTCTGGAAGATGAATAAAGTTACTTTACGGGTTTATAAATAATCTTGGTAGATACCGGATACTTGTTTAAAAGGTGAGCTGGACGGATGGGTCTAGTCTCAAATCCCCCTCCACAATTAGGACAAACTCCTTTCAATACCTCATCCACACAATCTTTACAGAAAGTACATTCAAATGTACAAATCATAGCTTCTGTGCTATTAAATGGTAGTTTCTTGTTACAGTTTTCGCAGGTAGGTCTTATTTCTAACATGTTTTACTCCTTCTTTCTATAATCACGCATTTGCTTGGTGGGTTCAATGACGGAGTATCCTTCCCATAAGGAAGCATCAAACTGATCTACATAAGTAACCAACACATATTCTGGCACTTTTGCTATCTCAAACTGACTAGGCATTAGTGACTTTCTATCAAGAACCAAATATTCAAAAGAATATTCCTCACTTACTTCAAGAGTTAACCCAACCTTAATTTCTTTTACCGTTTTATCCAATAAAAACCTTTTACGTTTTTTTAGTAAAGCAAAAGTTCGATCTACCTGGTTATCCTCCCCTGTTTTCTTTGAACAATATTTCAATTCATAAGTAGAATCCACGCGTTCAAACAAGACCGATCCTACAAATATGTTTTCTGTATGTCCAATACCCAAAATATGAACATCCATTCCTACTTTTCCAACACCGTATTGGTAATCTGCCCGAATTAAAGCATACGTATTTACAGAAACATACATTCTACCCTCATAAAGACCTCCTCCTTTAGGTGTAAAGTCAATAACGTAAACATCTTCATCTCCAACATTGGTTCCTCCAACTAATTCGTAATGATACTTGCCGGTAGAATATAAAAAATCCCAATCCTTTTCCTTTTCAAAAGAACTATAGCGATTGGCACGTTTCACCATATAGTTTAGACGAGTGGCATAAATGGAGTTTTCAGGCTTATTGGTATCCTTGGTTATTTCAATATCATTTGAATCCATTTTAAAGCTTAAAATTCCAGTCTTAAATTTCCAGTATTCGTCTTTATTGCCTTGTGCAAAAACATCTTCGAATATCTCTTCCATCTGTTCCATTCCAGCAATTTCCTTTTCCTTCAAACTGACCGTTTTTATTGATTTAGCTTTAACGGTATTGGAGTCTGAGGAATTTCCAGAATGATAAACGTTCATTAAAACATCTGTATAGGAAGTAGAATGACGGGGTGTTTTATCTTCCATTTGTTGAATCATTGCTTCATCAATTTGAGAAATGGTACTTTTTTTATAATTCAACTCATAGTCATTGATGTCACTCACATATCTATTTCTAACAAAGGTTTTCTCTCGTTTCCAAGAATCACCATAATTTTTGTCTTTGTTCTCCAATACCTTCTTTACAATGTCTTTTGGATTTGGAGGAGTGGCAAAAACAAAAACTTTGTTTAAACTTTTTATGTCCTCTTCTAATAATACTTCTGGGTTATCTTTAAAGGAGGTAATGGGCACCTTTTTAGTTTTATAACCAATATATAAGAAAGTTATAGAGTCGCTTAATAAGACTCCTTTGGAATCCATTGAAAACTTACCTACCTCATTAGTAATCCCCCCTTTATTGAGTCTTTCAATTACAATATTAGCATAAGGCAATGGTTCCTTGGTTTTCCCATCTAAAAGAATACCCGAGATTTCAAATTGAAAGGAGTCTACCTCTTCTTGTTGGGCATAACATTTAGGGGCAAACCCAAAAAGAATAATAGCCAATAAAGAAACAACGGAGGAATTGAAAATTTTCATTTGTATAGTTGAGGTGATGTAAAGCTACAGGTTATTTTACATCTCACAAATGCAACTTTTCATTTTAAGATTATTTAGTATTCAAATACCTTTCCAACACTATTGAGTTATGGTGATAATTATGCGCAGCAATAAACCAAATCACCATTTTGGCTGTACTGGAAATACCATTGGCATTGCCAACTAGTTCTAATTGATTAAATGGTATCGTTTTTACCAGACTTATAGTAGCTTTTCGAGCTGCAATAAAATCCAACTTAATGGACTTTAAATTTACGTTTTGCGTGCCATCCATATCTACATAAGCCTGATCATCAAATCCCAAAAGTGTACCTTTTTCTCCACGAGCCAAACTCAGGGCTCTATAAGCCATGATTCTTTCGCAATCTACCAAATGTTGAAACAATTGCTTCAAATTCCACTTGCCATCCGCATAAGCAAAGCTTTCTTGGTCAGAAGAAATACTTTCTATTAACTCAACGGTTTGCGCTAAAGAATTCTCTAAAGCTTGAACGGCATCTTCCTCAACTACCTTATCAATAAGAGGTTTGTAGTAAACTTTGGGATCTAAATTTTCTGGTTTCTTGATCATTTTTTCTTTCTTTTAAACAAACCCTTTTTCTTCTTCTTTTTGGTTGGTTCTTTTTTCTCTATTTTATTCTTCTTTTCTGATTTGTAAATGGTGGTAGTTTTCTTGGTAAATATTCCCTTTATTTTATCGAAGGCATCGTCTTCTTCAAAATCGGGACAGTTTAATTCCTGTTTCAGCGTAGGATTTATTTCTACAAAATTTCCAAAATAAGGTTCAAATTCCTTGGCGTTGCTTTGCATTTCTTGAAGAGTAAGTCCCACTAAAGGCAACGCTAATCTTCCTCCAGACCCATTCGCTCCAGAATTGAAGTGGACGGCTCTAAAATTGGCTCCCACCCTACTTACCATTACCAGATTCGGATTA
Organism: uncultured Flavobacteriales bacterium; assembly: GCA_913057875.1. GTDB lineage: Bacteria > Bacteroidota > Bacteroidia > Flavobacteriales_G > Salibacteraceae > CAJXZP01. The sequence continues at coordinate 1,201 of CAJXPI010000221.1, read as the reverse complement.
TAAGCCGCAAACCAAGCATCACCAAAGTTTTGAGAAGTCCCTGTTTTTCCTGCCAGCGGCATTTTTACATGAAAGGTGTTTCTTATAGCGGTTCCCGTACCTTCATCAATAGCCCGTTGTAACATTTCATTCATTAACGCAGATGTTCTCTCTTCCATTACTCTTTCCGTACTGGATTCCTTCTTATGCGCATAAATCAATTCTCCATCTGCAGAATAGATTCGATTAATGGTGTGAAACGCCACCTTTGTACCTCCATTAGCAAAGCTAGAATAAGCCGTTGCAAGCTCTTTAATGCTTCCATCTGCAATTCCTAAAGCCATTGCCGGCACGTGTTCTAACGTAGACGAAAAGCCTAGTTTTCGCCATAAATAATCCACCTCATCAAACCCCACCTTGAATAACAAATCTACGGTTGGAACATTTTTAGAACGAATCAAAGCTCCCGTCAAAGAATAGTCGCCTCCCTCACTATTATCATAATTATGAACCTTCCAATTTCCCTGGTCCTTGAAAATGGTTGCCGTATTGCTCAAGTAATCACACGGCATCATTCCTTTTTCTAAGGCGGAAGCATATAAAATGGGCTTAAATGTAGAAGCTAATTGTCGCTTAGCATTAATCTGGTCATAGGGTTGAGTTCTGTAATCAATACCACCAATCCATGTTAACACTCCTCCCGTATTAGGATCTACCGCCAACAAACCTGCTTGCAATGTAGTCCATGCTATACATAAACTATCATAAGTGGTCATGGAATCAGAATAAATACTATCCCATGAAAACACTTCTTGATGAGAAACATCAGTTAAAGACTTTCCATCACGTTTAGCCATTTTCCGAATGAGTTCATCCAACTCCTTTTTTGAATTTCCAGAAGCATATTGCTTTCTCAATTTAGTTTGCATGACCGAAAGATGCTTTCTAAAAGCCTGCAATCCATATCCGTGCATTTGGGCGTTTAACGTAGTTTCAATTCTAAGCCCATCTGCTTTGTAGTTCCACTTTTTACCGGTTTTTGTTTCAATACTTTCCAGTATATAATTCAACTCCTTTTTAACTTCTACCAAAAAGTAATTTGCGGTTCCAGTAGATTGAAAATTGGCGTAATCTAACACTAAGGGTAGAGCTTGTAGCGAATCCGTTTCTTGTTCCTGTCTCTTATACACATCTCCGAGCCCACGAGACTCCTGAGCATCTC
>CAJXPI010000220.1 GCA_913057875.1 uncultured Flavobacteriales bacterium | reverse complement strand
ACGAGATGCTCAGGAGTCTCGTGGGCTCGGAGATGTGTATAAGAGACAGAGGCGATTTTGAATACTCTTTTTCCAACTCCTTAGTCACCTTTGCTCCAAACTGTTTCATCTTTTACATTTAATCTTTCAAAATTACAATCTCATAAAAAAGGGTTCCGTACACAAAATACAGAACCCTTAACACATTTCATTGAAACAAGAAGTCTTATTTTCTCTTCACGTCCTTTATTTCAACCTCGTCATACATGGCTTGAATAGCGGTACTTGCTAAAAAAGCAAGTGCCTTCCGAATAGTTTTCTAGTTTATCAATTTCATGAATCTTGGAGAGCTTATTTATCTCATACATATTTTCATAAGTCTCTAAACTATCCGTAGTGACGCTTATAACCTTTAAAGTTGAAAAAGATCTCTTACCCACTTTATATCTATACACATCTCCAGAAACTGGAGCAGATAAGTAGGCTAACTCTTCTTTGGCGTCTTGTTCACTAGCATATAAACCCCAAACTACTAACAGGGCAATCACTGCTAATCCAGCAAATTGCCAAATGGGACCCTTTAAAGTACTTTTAACCACATCCATTTCTCTTCGAAAACTCTCTGGCACCTCCTTAACTACATAGGTAGCCTTACAATGCTCGCAGGTCGTTTGAGTTACCTTCCCAATAGGAAATAGGGGAATCCAAAAGATATGAGCGTGTTTACGGAATACTGAAAAAACAGTGCTTCCTTGGGTTTCACAACTAGGGCAAACAGCGGTTGCAGGTTGTTCCGAATTTAAATGAACGGCTTTAGTTCCGTAAATAATCATATTACAAGGGTTTTATTGATTACCCCAAATAAAACATATGAAAAACAATAAGAAAACCTAGGATATTAACCTACCATTTGATACAGTGCATAGCAAAGAATTAAACTACGAATAGTCCAGCTAATGGTGCGAATCCAATTCGTGTTTGTTACCTTATTTATTAATTCCATAGATGCCTTTTTCATTAATTTTAAGTGCAAGGGTACTTGAAAGACAAAGGTGCTAAAACCTATTACTCCCATCAAGAAAGCACCTATTAAGTACACCCACTCCGGATTAAGATACAACCATACCAAACCGGTTCCTAGCTCCATTATCATAAGAGGTACAGTAATGTAGGCGGTTATTGCATTTCTCTGTTCATATTGAGGAAACTTATCTAGTGGAACTACATGAAATAAAGGGTAATGCACCAACTGTACAAACCAACATAGGCCAGTCATGAAAAAGGTAACAAATACATGAATTATGAATATAAAAATCATTTTATCCTATTTGAGTTCCGTTTGGAACGGGTTTATGGGGTTGTAATAAGGAAACGGCATTCTCATTTCCAAGCCCTCCAAGTATTAAACATTCACTCATCATTGTGGCTATTTGCTTTTTAGGAAAGTTAACCACAGCAACCACTTGACGCCCTATTAAATCTTCTGGTTCATACAAAACAGTTAGCTGTGCAGATGACTTCTTAGTACCCAGATCTCCAAAATCGACACATATCTTAATTGAGGGATTTCGCGCATCTTCAAAAATTTCCGCACTCAATACGGTACCAATTCTCATGTCTAATTTTGTAAAATCACTCCAACTAGCTTCAGTTTTCAGCTTATTCATACAACGAATTTTCTATTCTTTTCAAGTGATAATTTGAAAGTATAAATGTCGCAAAAACAAATCACATAACTGCGACTAAATGGGCAAGGAAATTATCACTTTCTATAGAATTAAAAATGCCATTAAAAAACACCTTTTTGAAATAACAAGTACAAACCACCACTACAAGGTGATTTTACATAATTCTTTTAATCAAGTAATTACACTCTATTTCCCCTAAAATTATCTGGCAATATTTGTATTGCAAACATGAAGCTAAATTTAATTGAGTAGCTACAAAAGGTTTCGTGAACGCGTGATTTCAAAGGGACAGAATCACCAAAAAAATCACTAATACTTTTTTTTAAAGTCCGCTAATATTTAGTGGCAACTAGGGACAAGTGGACCTGGTTAAAACCTAATTAAACAAAATATTATGTCAGTTTATCAAGTACAAAATCAATGGGGAGGAACAAGCGCTCCTTGGCACACAGGAAATACATGGATCTTAGGCGGAAGAGCCGACCAAGCTGTTGTTGCTGTGAATATTAATTCTAAAGATCATGGCGACACCTTTACTGGGGATATGACTTATGAAGGAGAAGGCCCAATTTCAGTAAAAGCAAGTCACGCCTTTGCGAACGTTTATGATGTGGAAGTTCAATGGGGTGGTTCAACTGCACCATGGCACAATGATGGCCAATGGATTATTGGCGGAAGAGATTCTCAAAGAGCTGTAAATGTAAATGTAAAAGCAGATGGAGATAACAACCTTAGTGGTGAAATGACCTACTTAGGTGAAGGACCAATTGGCTTTAAAGGTGCAATTACTCCTGGTTACACAGTTGAAAACCAATGGGGAGGTACATCAGCTCCTTGGCATCCAGGAGGGACATGGGCCTTAAGTGGTCGTTCTAACCAAGATGTTATTGCCATGGACATTAACTCTTCTGATAATGGAAAAAGCTTCACAGGAACTATGCAATACAAAGGAGAAGGCCCAATTGGATTTAGAGGTATACTAGCCGAAGGAAATAACTATGAAGTAAGCAACCAATGGGGAGGTTCTACCGCGCCTTGGCATCGTGGGGGAAATATGATTATTGGTTGTCGTAATAACCAAAACGTAATTAAACTAAGCTTCACTTCTAAAAGTGGAGAAATGCTTTCTGGAGAAATGACCTACTCCGGAGAAGGTCCAATTGGATTCAAAGCTCAATTAGCAACAGCGGGTGTGGCTGCAAGCTAAATTGATTACTTAAACCTAGTCCTCAAAAACCTATTTCACTTTCGTGAAATAGGTTTTTTTATACCTTTTCCTTTAGAAAAGTAGTTACCTTTTCAAGTACCTCTTCCCTATTTTCTTTATGGGGAGAATGTTTGGTATTTTTAAGAACTAATGAATGGCCATTATCGCCAATTCCAGCAACAGATTGGTACACTTGATTTAGCGTTCCATATTCATCTTCTTCCCCTTGAATAATAAGCGCAGGGCATGTAATACTGGTTAGGAAATGCTCAATGTTCCAAGATTTAAACTGCGGGGTGTGCCATGTTTTGGCCCATGCCCAAAACAAAGCATCCGTTTTATTTCCATGATATTTAGCCAGCTTTTCCTTTAAGTGAGTGGTTTTATAAGCGTGAATAGCGTCTGAAATACCTTTTAATGTTACATCCTCTACAAAAATATGAGCGCCTTCTGTGATTACTGCTTCCACCCTATCTGGATATTTTCCTGCCGCAATTAAGGCAATGGATCCACCATCACTATGTCCAAAAAGGATTACTTTCTTTAAATTCCAATAATTTAGTAATTCAATTAAAAAATTTGCCTCTAATTCCATATACCCATTATCTCTTTCAGAATAGCTAAAGGCACAAGACTTTCCGTAACCTTGACGGTCATATATTACAATATTACAATCACACCATTCACCTAATATCTCTGGAAAGTCGCGCCAAATATCAATACAACCTAGAGAATCATGTAAAAAAACAATGGTAGATTTAGAAGGGTCATTTCCTATTTTCTTCGTGGCAATTTCTTTTACTGGAAACTTTTGTAAGTCATGCATGATTTTCAAATATTCGTAACCACAAAACTAACATCCTAGCCCTAAAAATACTGATCAAATAAGTAAGTTTAAACCGGAGCGGAGTTATTTTACTAAATTACCTAACATTCCGCTAAATATAGCACCATGAAAAGGTAAAACACTGTACCAATACATCCTACCGGCAAGACCTAAGGGGCGGAAAGTAGCAGTTTGTACTAATTCGTTTCCTTCCATTTTAAACTCTAACCAAGCTTCCCCAGGCAATTTCATTTCGGCAAACAATAACAACCTCCCTTCCTCTTTATTGGCATATAAAACCCTCCAAAAGTCTAAAGCATCTCCGGCATGAATAGTATGTACATTGGTTCGACCGCGCCTTAATCCAACGCCACCAACCATTTTATCCATAACTCCACGTAACCTCCATAAAAAATCACCGAAATACCACCCCGTTTCTCCTCCAATACTCCAAATTTTGTCAATAGATTCTTCCCTATTTCTAAAAGTCATTCTTCGTTGATCCAAAAAGCAACCGTATTTCGGGACTTGAATAAAATCAGAAATATTAAAGGTCATCCCACTACTTACTGATGCATCCTTCCAACTGGAAACGATTTGATTATTCTGAATTTTCGTAAACGCCCTTTCCAGAGATTCCTTGTAATTTATAGGCGTCATACCCACTAGGTTATTAATCCTTTGATCTCTGCAAACAACTTCAACCTTCATACTATTCACTAAAGAAACAGCTAACTTGTATGAGGTCGAGGTAACAAAATAGAGCCAGTAAGAAGATAAACGAGGCGTCATAACCGGAACAATCCAAATAGTTCTCTTTAAGCCTCGCACCTCTGCAAACCGCAGTAACATTTGTTTATAAGAAAGAATATCAGGTCCTCCAATATCAAAATTTTTATTGAATGTTTTTGTATTAAAAATAGTCTTAGACAACAACTCAATTACATCTGCAATACCTATGGGCTGACACCGGGTGTTTAACCATTTGGGAGTAACCATTACTGGCAACTTCTCCACTAAATCTCGAATAATTTCAAAAGAAGCACTTCCTGAACCAATTA
>CAJXPI010000219.1 GCA_913057875.1 uncultured Flavobacteriales bacterium | reverse complement strand
GATCTACACAGAGTAGATCGTCGGCAGCGTCAGATGTGTATAAGAGACAGCCATGTTATCCATTTAAAAAGTATTTGAGCGTCAAATGTAATGTTTTGGTTGAATTTTGACTTATTTATGTCCGGCTACATTTTGGATGGTGAAGGATTTTTTTATTGTCTAGTCTTTGACAGATTTTTTATCAATTTATTTTTAGTTTTGCCTTGTGGAGGGATTTGATTGCTTGCAACCACATTTGAAAAAAATGCTAAAATGTAAGCCTGTATTTCTCAATTCTCCCCACTTAACTTTTAAACGAAATTTAAATGTCATATTTATTTACATCAGAATCAGTTTCTGAAGGACACCCCGATAAAGTTGCGGATCAAATTAGTGACGCTTTATTGGATCATTTTTTAGCTTTTGACCCACAATCAAAAGTGGCTTGTGAAACATTAGTGACTACCGGGCAAGTAGTAGCAGCAGGAGAAGTGAAAACAAACGCGTATGTGGATATCCAAAAAGTGGTAAGAGATACCATTAACAAAATTGGATATACCAAAAGTGAATATCAATTTGATGGGAATTCATGTGGTATTTTGTCTGCTATTCACGGGCAATCAAATGATATTAATCAGGGGGTGGAAAGAGGTTCTGCTGAGGAGCAAGGTGCCGGAGATCAGGGTATGATGTTTGGTTACGCTACGGATGAAACTGCTAATTATATGCCTTTAGCTTTGGATATGTCGCATTTGCTGCTTCGAGAGTTGGCAGAGTTGCGCAAAGAAGGTGCTGAAATCCCGTATTTAAGGCCAGATGCAAAGTCGCAAGTAACCATTGAATATAGTGAAGATCATCAACCTATTCGTATTGATTCTATTGTAATTTCTACCCAGCATGATGAGTTTGTGATGAATGAATCTAATCCAAAACATGCTGAATCTGAGATGCAGTCTAAAATTCATGCGGATATTGTTAGCGTTTTGATTCCTAGAGTTGTTGCTAAATTGCCAAATCACATTCAGAAATTATTTAATGGTCAAATTAAGTATCATATTAATCCAACTGGAAAGTTTGTGATCGGAGGCCCGCATGGTGATGCGGGTTTGACAGGACGTAAAATCATAGTGGATACCTACGGAGGTAAAGGAGCCCATGGCGGTGGTGCGTTCTCGGGAAAAGATCCGAGTAAGGTAGATCGTTCTGCGGCCTACGCTACTAGATGGATCGCTAAAAACTTGGTGGCAGCGGGAGCTGCAAAACAGGTTTTGGTTCAAGTTTCATATGCAATTGGGGTTGTGGAGCCTACGGGTATTAATGTGAATACGTATGGAACTGCATTAAACGGACTTACCGAATTAGATCTTGTAAATGCCGTTAAAAAGGTGTTCGACTTGCGACCAGGTATAATTGAGCGTGACTTAGGGTTGCGGAATCCAATTTATTCTGAAACAGCTGCTTATGGTCATATGGGAAGAGAATCTGTAAAGAAAGAAAAAACCTTTGTGAAGCCTTCGGGTGAAAAAATTCAGAAAAGTGTGGAGCTTTTTACCTGGGAAAAACTAGATAAAGTGAATGCTCTTAAAGAGCTTCTTAAATTATAAAGTTGTTATTTGGAGGAATTGAAAATACTTGATTTAGGTCAGGTATTTTTTTTGCCCAAAATTTTTGTAAGCGCAGAGCTAAAGGGTTTACCTGCATAATGTATGTGAAGATTTCGTTATTTATTTGCTAAAAAAAAAGTGAAAATAAATTTTAGAGGTTTACTTTTTTGGAGTAAATTGCCGACCATTAAAATTGGGAAAACGCTGTAATTCCGCTGGTAATCAAGGGGTTGAGCAATAATAAGAGAGTTGACAAAAGTGGTCGTATGGTTAAAAACACCATGTTAACAAGTGTTAAGTCCTTAATACTTGCTACTCAGTAATTTGATTTTTTAGGTTTTAATGATAAAAAGAGTCAAGACTCTTTTTGTAGGAAACGTAAATTAAAATGGAAATTAGGATAAATTTAAACAAGAAAAAATAGAAGCGAGAAATTAGGAAAGAGAAGAGAAATAATAATCATCTATCTAATGAGGATGATTTTGGGTTTACAATTTCCCGAAAGGGAAAAGCAAAAAGAACAATTTGCTAACTGTCTATTAAATGAATAAATAATTAACTAATAATTTGTATGAAAAGAATTAAACTTTTTCTGGCCCTTTTAGGGTTTATTACAATTGGTCAGGTAGCTACAGCTCAGATGCCTGGTTCAACATTTACCGATCCGGTGGTGATTACTGCTCTTCCAGTTTTGGAAACGCAATCAACTACCTGTGGGTTCGGTAATAATTATTCTACCGTGAATATTGCCTGTGTGGGTAATTTCATGAGTGGTGAGGAGAAAATTTACAGCTATACTCCGGCTGTTAATATGCCAAACATGCAAGTGTCTATGACAAATATTTCGGATAACTTTTCTGGATTATTTATTACAGATGATACAACTGCAACCGGTACGTGTTTAGGGACTGCTTATGACCCTACTAGTAATGATAGAGTTATTGCTAACTTATCATTTAACGCAGGTACTACTTATTATTTCATTGTGTCTTCATGGGCTAACCCAACTTGTTTGTCTTTTGACTTTCAAGTATTAGATCAAACTTGTCCGGCACCAGCAAACATTATTACTGCTGGTATTGGTCATGATACGGCTTCAGTTTCATGGACTGAAATGGGAGCTGCTACCCAATGGGAAGTAGAATGGGGAGGAAACGGATTTTTACCAGGTTCTGGTATGGGGTCTGTGGTTACTTCAAATAACCCGTATACCATCAATGGGTTAATGGCTAATACCATTTACGATGTGTATGTACGTGCTATTTGTGGTGCTGGTGATTCTTCGTATGTAGTAGGTCCAATGACTTTTACCACTACGTGTGCGCCTGTAGCAGATTTTGTGGAAGATTTTGATTTGTTTCCTACCTATGTAGTTCCAACTTGTTGGGATACCGCAATTCAATCAAATAATACATTCACATTCGTTGAAACGTATCAATGGTCTACTCCAAATTCTGGAACAAGACATATTCGTTTTTACAATTCAAATGATGATTCAGCAAAGCTGACTTTGGTTTATCCTCCATTAACAAACGTTTCTGCAGGTACTCATAGAACTACTTTTTATGCAAAGAATTTTGATTCGGGCGTTTTATTGGTAGGTACAATTTCTGATCCTTCAGATATTTCAACGTTTACCGCGATTGATACAATTACTACTACTCCAATTTACACAAAATATTTTGTGAATTTTGATTCTTATACAGGAACGGATGCTTACGTTGCGATAATGGCCTTGCCTTCAACAACCTTTGAGTATTATTACGTTGATGACGTAGTTTGGGAAGCAATCCCTTCTTGTCCAGCTCCTAGATCTTTAACTTCCACAGTTACCAATACTACTGCTAATTTAGGCTGGTATGAAGCAGGTTCTGCTACTAATTGGGAAGTAGAATATGGGACTCCTGGTTTTGTTCAAGGAACAGGTACTTCTGCTTCAGCTACTAGCAATCCTCATTTAGTAACAGGATTAACTCCAAATACCGCTTACGAATATTATGTTCGTTCTGCTTGTGGAGCTAATGATAGTTCTGTTTGGGTAGGTCCTTACGGGTTTACGACAGACTGTAACCCATCAACTAATCCTTGGTTAGATGATGTGGAGGCTCATTCTACAACTACTACAGCTAACATCGGTAACTGTTGGTCAGCTTCACCAAGTAACCTAACTAGTGCTTGGTCTGATTACGCATGGAATGTTGATGGTTCTGGAGGATCTCCAGGTTGGATGACTGGTCCTAACAGTGCGTATAGTGGATCTCAATTTTTTTATGTTTCTGGTAACAACGGTGTAGGTGGTGATTTAGCAAGCTTAACTTCTCCGTTAGTAGACCTTACAGGTTTAACTAATCCAAGAATGGAATTTAGATACCACATGTATGGGGATAACATCGGAACTTTATATGTAGAGGCATTAAATGGTAATAACTGGGTAATGATTGATTCAATTGTGGGTCAACAACAAACTTCAGGCGCTGATCCTTGGGGGTTAAGAGTAAATTACTTGAGCGGTTACACCGGTTCAACTAAAATCCGTTTTACGGCTAAGAATCATGTGAACTATGGTAGAGGTGATATTTCTTTAGATGATATTCAAATATTAGCATCTCCAAACTGTCCTGAGCCAACTGCTTTAGCTGCAGATACTGCAACTACTTCTGGTGCAACTGTATCATGGCAAGAAAATGGTTCTGCTACTTCATGGTTAATTGAGTATGGTCCTTCTGGATTTGCGCAAGGTTTAGGTTCATTGGTTACTGCTAGTGCTAACCCGCATGTATTTACAGGGTTGCCAAGTGGAACTAACTATGATTTTTATGTGAGAGCTATCTGTTCTGCAACAGATACATCAATGTACAGTGCTTTAGGCTCTTTTGCTACTGCATGTGCAGTTGAAAATTTGCCATATGCAAATAACTTCAACAACTGGCCGTTAATTTGTTGGGATATGACCGGAGGTTCTCAGTCTTGGTTCCACTACAATAATGGAGGAACAAACGCTGCAAGAGCTAATTTCTGGAGTTGGACTGCAGGTAACGATGCGTACATGACTACTCCTGAAATTAATATTAGTGCAGATGCACAAGTTTCTTTTGACTGGTCTCACCAATACAATGCTTCTTACCCAAATGATTCAGTTGCTTTACAAGCTGTCTCTTATACACATCTGACGCTGCCGACGATCTACTCTGTGTAG
>CAJXPI010000218.1 GCA_913057875.1 uncultured Flavobacteriales bacterium | reverse complement strand
CGAGATGCTCAGGAGTCTCGTGGGCTCGGAGATGTGTATAAGAGACAGATTGAAGGAACTGTAATTTAGAGTTGACGGGGTGAATTCATACGCTTGTTTGAAAGCCACATTTCCCTTGTAATCAATATATTGATATTTACCATGCTTAACAGCAATGGCTCTTCCGCTATGAAATGAACTAATAGAAGAATATTCAAAATCTAGTAAGGTGTCACCCCCCGCAGATATTAGTCCAAAATATGCTCCTTTTTTCACTACATAATTTGCACTGTCAGGAATTATCGATTCATAACTGCAAGGTAACAGTGGCTGACCTAACAGATTAATCACTCCATACAAGCCACCTTGTTGAACAATTGCTTTATTCTGATTAAAGTCAAAAACGGTTTCATAGTTAAAAGGAACAACCTCTTCTCCCGATTCATTAAAATAACCATATTTCCCATCCAATCCGGCATAAATTAAACCTTGAGAAAATGCACCCAATTCTTCATAAAGAATAGGTATTATGGTATCACCCATAAAGTTGATTACGCCCATTTTTTCCTCTACTTCTACAATGGCTAAATCATTCTTAAAACTGGTGGCATCATCAAACATATGAGAGTATATCAATGTCCCTTTTTTATTGACATAAACCGTTTTACCAAATAATCCCACTAACGCTTTTCCCTCTGAGAAACTCGCTGCCCAAGAAAACTTTGGACTCAATACCCAAGCACCTGAGGTATCTACATACCCCCAAACATCTCCTTTCCGAGCTGGAATTAATGTCATTTTAGCCAATTCTAATTCCTCACCCAAATCCGATGCTTTTGGATACTCTGGATAATCAATAATAAACTCAGAAATTTGAGCAGATGTATATTTACTCGTACGTAATTTAAATAAGATATCCCACGCTTCGTTTAGATGTGGGTTTTCAGGATTTTCACCAATAAAATTCTCGTAAGATTCAGGCGTACCCTCTTTCGTGTAAATAGAATAAACCTCTTCCTCTGCCTCTGAAATATATGGACTCTTTGGTCGATTTAAAATAAACATTTTAAAGCTGTAAGCATCCCCTGGTCTTGTCAACTTATGATACTCCAATAAATAGTATTTCTTTTGAGCCAATGCAAAGTCAGTTGCATCAGGGTAATCTCTCAAATACCGCTCATAGCCTTCCATCGTATTTTCGGCTTCCGAATTTAAAAAAGCTAAGTGATTTCTTAATTTTTCTGCCTCTTCAACATCATCTCCATTCGGATGCTCAGAAATAAAATCCTGATATCCTTCCACTGTATTCGTCTCCAAAGCCCTTTTAAAAAAGAATTCAGCCAGTCTTATTTTTTCTCTACGAATAGTGGCTGCAGTAATTTCTAATTCTGTAAGAGGAACTAGATCTTTTTCATCCAAAGCTTTAAACGACTTATCACAAATCAAAATGAATTTAAAGGCAGTATCCACATTAAAAAACGGACTTTTTTGAGCTGCATAAACCTTACATAAGCCAAAAGCTGCCCCAGCAGTTTCCTTTTCCAAAGATTTTTCAAAATAGTCCTTTGCCTTAAAATAATCAAACTGATAAAGCGCCTCAAAACCTTTATCCAATTTACCACCGTACGAAGCAATAGAAAAAAGAGCAAATATTGCAAGCAGAATTAATCTATTCATTTTGAATGATATTATCATATAACAAACATAAAGGAAATACCGTTTTTATGCCAATTGTAGTCCACATATAATTCAGTCCCTTTAGCCGTATTCAGCATATTTAAGAAACAAAAAAGCCGAACTCAGCAGAGTTCGGCCTTTTGTTGTTTTTTTCTAAATTTTTATTGACCAGCTGCTGCAGCATCAATTTCCTTCTGAAGCTTTTCATAACTCTCCATATCTTTTGTACGGAGGTATAATTGCTTTAAAATCGTTTGTACCTCGGCATCAGAAGGATCTAAATCGTAAGCCTTTCTAATGTATGGAAGAGCCTCCCCGTATAGAGCATTTAATTCCGCTTGCTTTGCCTCATATCCTTTAGTATCACTAAATGGTAAAGCATCTCTTTCCTCTGCAATTTTAACGCCATAGTTAATGTAAATGGCCCCTAAATCATGATTTGCATCTAAATGATCTGGATCAATTTCCAGTGTTTTTTTATAGTCAGCAATGGCTCCATCTCGATCTCCGTTGGTTTCTTTTAATTTACCACGTACATAGTAAAAAGCCGCTTTTTCCGGATTAGCTTCAATTGCTTTGTCAATGTTTGCAATTGCCTTTTCTGTTTCGCCCATCCCTACGTAAAGGTTGAACTCTGCAATTAACAAATCTTGATTTTCTGGATATGCTACACGACCCGCAGAAGTAGTTTGAAGAGCCATGTTTGTATCTCCTTTAATCAAATATTGCTTAGATAACTTAGAATAAGTGATTCCTTCTTCATAACCTGTGTTCAAGATAGAATTATAGTAATAAATAGAAGAATCCGTCAAATCAGCCATTGCATACATACCGGCTGCATTAAAAATTGCCGAAGTATCAATCTTTCCTTTATCCAAACTTCTAATTTCAGCACACGTAACAAAACCTCGAGCGGCTCCTGTAAAATCCTCCCCTTTATATTTGGTAAATGCCCCGTTATACATTTGATTATACACATACACCTGTAGGTACATGTTCAATTCACCCATATTAATTTTAGAATCTGGCTTTTCTAAAACTCTTTTAAATGCAGCATAAGATTTATCTAAAGCCCCAGGTTGAATATCCTTGTATTCTGAGGTGGTATCTGTAGCAATAGCATAATAAATTTTACCCATATACATCCAGGTTCTAGGCCATGTAGATGTTTTTGGATGAGTAGCAGCACCATCAATGGCAACTTTAGCTTTTCTTAAATCACCTGATTTATAGTAATTACCTGCACTTGTAACTTTAGCTCCCTGTGCAAAAACACTACCTGTAATTGCGAACATCATCATCGCAAGAACTATCTTTTTCATATTTTGAAATTTAATTTTTCTACTTATTTAAAATCGAACGCGAAATTAATCAATCGATCCTTCATTTGCATTATCCGTGCCAGACTCTTCTGTTGAATCTGAATCAACATTTTCATCCGTCACATCTTCTACGCCTTCCATTCCTTCTTCTAATTCTTCTTCCGAATCATCATGGGGAACTTTAGCTACCGCAGCAATACTATCACCTTTACCTAAGTTGATTAGACGAACACCTTGCGTTGCTCTACCCATAACACGAACTGATTTTAACGCCATTCGGATAGTAATACCCTTTTTGTTAATAATCATTAAATCGTCTTCATCCGTTACGTTTTTAATAGAAATTACGTTTCCTGTTTTTTCCGTCACCTGTAACGTTTTCACTCCTTTACCACCTCTATTGGTGATACGGTAATCATCAACTGCCGTTCTTTTTCCGTAACCTTTATCAGAAACTACCATTACGCTTGACTCTAAATCATTCACGCAAATCATTCCAACTACACGGTCATCTTCACTAGCTAAAGTAATACCTCTTACTCCAGAAGCTCCTCTACCCATGGTTCTAACTTTACTTTCCTCAAAGCGAATTGCTCTACCAGAATGTAATGCCATAACAATTTGAGATTCACCATTAGTTAACTTGGCTTCTAATAACTCATCCCCTTCTCTTACGTTAATTGCGATGATACCGTTGGTTCTTGGACGAGAATAAGCCTCTAAACTAGTCTTTTTAATTACCCCATTCTTAGTACACATTACAATATTGTGTTGACCTACGTATTCTTCATCTTTCAAATCTTCTACATTGATATAAGCTAGTACTTTGTCATCACTTTCAATGTTGATCATGTTTTGAATGGCTCTACCTTTAGATCCTTTCCCTCCTTCTGGAATTTCAAATACACGCATCCAGTAACATTTACCTTTTTGGGTAAATACTAATAAATAGTTATGGGTATTTGCCACAAACATTTCTTCTAAGAAATCTGCATTTCTGGTAGATGAACCTCTAGAACCTCTACCTCCACGGGCTTGGGTTTTGAATTCAGCTAAAGGTGTTCTTTTGATATATCCCATATGAGAAATCATGATAACCACTTGCTCGTTTGGTATCATATCTTCAATACGGAAATCGGAAGAGTTATACTCAATTGCCGTATAACGCTCATCACCATATTTATCTCTAATACGAGTTAATTCTTCAACGATAATTTCATAACGCAATTCTTCACTTGCTAAAATAGCCCGTAAATTTTCGATGGTTTTCATTAACTCATCATACTCCGCACGTAATTTGTCTTGCTCTAGTCCAGTTAACTGACGTAAACGCATTTCAACAATAGCACGTGCTTGAATTTCCGAAAGTTCAAATCTTTCGATTAACTTATTTCTTGCCTCTTCGGTATTACTAGATGCTCTAATTAATTTAATTACCTCATCAATATTATCTGAAGCAATAATTAAACCTTCTAAAATATGTGCTCTTTCTTCTGCTTTCTTTAACTCAAATTGGGTTCTACGAGTCACCACATCCATACGGTGATCTACATAGTGACCAATCATTTCTTTTAAGTTCAATAAATAAGGCCTTCCTTGCACTAAGGCCACATTATTTACTGAAAATGAGGTTTGAAGTTGCGTGTACTTGAAAAGGTTGTTCATTACTACATTAGTAATGGCATCACGTTTCAATTCATACACAATACGCATTCCTGTTCTATCCGACTCATCACGGATATCCGAAATACCTTCAATCTTTTTATCGTTTACCAAATCAGCAGTCTTGGCAATCATTTCTGCCTTATTACTGTCTCTTATACACATCTCCGAGCCCACG
>CAJXPI010000217.1 GCA_913057875.1 uncultured Flavobacteriales bacterium | reverse complement strand
CTACACAGAGTAGATCGTCGGCAGCGTCAGATGTGTATAAGAGACAGGTTGAATTCCTGCTACAGCGTGATCAGTAAACGATACGCATGCATCACCAATTAATCTAGCACTCTCCAAGAAGTTAGCAGCCATCATAGGTTTAAACACATTTAATTCGTAGTGACCTTGAGTTCCTCCAACAGTAATAGCAACATCGTTACCCATTACTTGCGCACAAACCATGGTAATAGCTTCCGCTTGTGTTGGGTTTACTTTTCCTGGCATAATAGAAGATCCTGGTTCGTTAGCCGGTAGAATTAACTCGCCAATTCCTGATCTTGGACCAGAAGCTAACATTCTAATATCGTTAGCAATTTTATTTAGAGATACGGCTAATTGTTTTAAAGCACCATGGCTTTCAACAATAGCATCATGCGCAGCTAAAGCTTCAAATTTATTCTCAGCGGTAATAAATGGAAGTCCAGTAAATTCAGCAATTTTTTTAGCAACCAAAACATCATACCCTTTAGGGGTATTTAATCCGGTTCCAACGGCTGTTCCTCCAAGTGCCAACTCTGAAAGGTGGTCTAAAGTGTTATTTAAAGCTTTAAGTCCATGGTCTAATTGAGAAACATAACCAGAAAATTCTTGACCAATGGTTAATGGAGTAGCATCCATTAAGTGTGTCCGACCAATTTTAACCACATCTTTAAACTCTTCCGATTTTGCATTAAGCGCATCTCGTAGTTTAGATACCCCCGGAATAGTAGTTTCTATTACCATTTTGTAGGCCGCAATGTGCATTCCCGTTGGAAAGGTATCGTTAGATGATTGAGATTTATTTACATCATCATTGGGTTGAATTGTTTTATCTCCTTCACCAATAACTTTTCCAGCTATTTCATGAGCTCTATTGGCAATCACTTCGTTTACGTTCATGTTACTTTGAGTACCAGAACCCGTTTGCCAAATTACTAAAGGAAATTGGTCATCTAATTCACCGGCAACAATCTCATCACAAACAGATGAAATTAAATCTCTCTTTTCTTCTGCTAAAACACCTAGTTCACAGTTGGCGTGTGCTGCTGCTTTCTTTAAATAAGCAAAACCTTTCACTACCTCTTGAGGCATGCTTGCGGAGGGGCCAATTTTGAAGTTGTTTCTAGAGCGCTCGGTTTGAGCTCCCCAATATTTATCGGCAGGTACTTTTACCTCACCCATGGTATCTTTCTCTATTCGAAAATCCATTTTATTTGTTTTTGAGTATTTTAACAATCAGTTTTATCGAAGTTTCAAAGGTACAATCCTTCTAAAGTTTGAAGATTGAAAATCCTGTATTTTTAGCATTCTTTTATTGTTTGGAATTTCAAATGAATGCCTACCTTTGACGCCACAGAAAAAATATTTTGTTATGAAATTTGTAGGGTTTGTAATTACAATCATCGTTGCTTCTTCAGCTTTTTTTACTTTATTAGCCATTAGCGTTGGAGCTCTAACTTTGTTTAAAAAGCAAGAAGAGGAAGAGGAGCCAATTTCGCTAGATTAATTCCATTACTTTTTCTGGTGGTCGGCCTATTATGGCTTTCTTGCCAAAAGTGACAATTGGTCGCTCAATTAGTTTTGGGTGACTGATCATGGCATCAATCCATTCTGTATCACTTAACTCTTTTCCTTTATAGTTTTCTTTAAAAATGGTTTCTCCTTTTCGAATCAATTCTAGTGGAGTTATTTCAAGTAGTGATATAAGACGTGAAAGTTCCTCTTTCGATGGGATGTTTTTTAGATATTCAATAATTTTTATTTGAGCACCCTTGTCTTGTAAAATTCCTAGTGTCTGTCTGCTTTTGCTACATCTTGGGTTATGATAAATTATGTGTTCCATTTGACTATTTTTTAGGCAACCGAAAATAAGAACCCTCGTCCATATAATAATTAAGAAAAAAGATTTTCTTTGTAGTTAGTGTAGTCTAAAAAAATGATGAAATTTACCACCGGGTTTTCCTATAAAAATATTTTTTTATTGTCGTTCTTAGCTATAGTGTTTTCTTTTGGAAACTCTTTGATAGCGCAAGACTGCGATTCATTGTATGGCCCAACGGGTGAGCCTGTGCAAGGTTTAAATGTGGAGTTTTGTACTCCAACACCTGGAGCAGTAGTTTTAAATGCCACCGCAACGGGAACAACCCCTGCCACCGCATATACTTGGAGTACAGGAGCTACTTCGTCACTTTTACCTTTAGTTACTGGCGGAACATATACGGTTACGGTTTCTGCAACAGGAGCTCCCAACGCATGTATTTTAACTTACACGGTAACCGCCAACTCAAATCCATTTCCAGATTTATCAAGCTCTGATAGTGTTTTTTGTGTGGGAGATTCAGGGATTATTAGAGCTCCTTTAGGATTTGTCAATTACTCTTGGAGTGGAAGTGCCAGTGCAGCTGACTCTATTTTTGTTACTTCGCCCGGGCAATATGGGGTTACCGTTACCGATACAAATGGCTGCTTTGGCAGAGATTCAATTTTGACCATTCAAAACCCATTGCCCGTTGTGAATTTAGGAACAGGGTCTTCGGTTTGTGAGGGTGATTCCGTGTTGTTAGATGCGGGTCAGGGATTTGATAGTTATGCTTGGAGTACAGGAGATACCTTAGATACTTTGTCTGTGAAAATGGCAAATACATATTCGGTTACTGTCACGGATTCAAATTCATGTCAAGGAACTGATGCGTACGTTCTGGCTTTCTTCTCTCCGCCTACCGTGAATATTGGAGCAGATGATACGCTTTGCGATGGGTTTACAAAAACTTTGGATGCTGGAACGGGATTTAACAGTTATTTGTGGAGTGATGGTTCAACTAACCAAACGGCATTTTTTGACACCACTGGAAATCATTGGGTGGAGGTAGTGGATATCAATGGTTGCATGGCGAGGGATACGATGCATTTGGAGGTGAGATCTTTACCTTCATTAAGTTTGGGTCCTAATGATAGCATTTGTACGGATCAACCGTATACTTTGAATGCTGGAAATCCTGGAGGAACGATAGATACCTATGCTTGGTCTACAGGATCAACTTTTCAAACTATTTCTATTGCTGCTGATCCCAATTTAGTGGCAAATACTGTGGTAGATTACGCTGTAACTATTACGGATGTTTTTGGATGTGTGAATTCGGATACCATGACCTTATCTACGTTTATTTTACCAACTCCAGATTTGGGAAATGATACTTCTTTTTGTGTGGGTTCTCCTTTTACTTTGACTTTAAGTCCTGGAATTTATGCGTCTTATGCTTGGAGTAATGGATCTACAAGTGCGGCTATTACTGTAGGGGCAGTAGCTGGAATTTATACTGTAACGGTTACGGATGGTACTGGATGTCAGAATAATGATGCGTTACAGGTAACACAAAACCAGTTACCTGTTCCCAACCTTGGTCCGGATGATTCCTACTGTCAAGGGAGTACTTTTACTAAAATTTTAAATGCCGGTTTGTTTGATTCTTATTTGTGGACAGATGGTTCTATTGGACAGGTTTTAGGAGTTAGTTCAGCTGGCACCTATGGAGTAACGGTTACTGACGCTAATGGGTGTGAAAATAACGATGAAGTGGTAATTACTGAAAACCCAACACCTATTGTTGATTTAGGGTCGGATGTTACCTATTGTGAAGACGAGGGCTTATTTCATACTTTAGATGCAACTACTCAATTACCGTCAAATAATTTTAATTTCATTTGGAATACGGGTGAAACAACCGGGGTAATAAATGCAGTGAATTTTGGTGTGTATTCGGTAGTTGTGAGTGATAAAACAACTAATTGTTCCGCTTTTAGCTCAATGGAAATTATAGCCATTGAACGTGCAATTCCTAACCTAGGAGAGGACGGACAAGTTTGTCAGGGGCAGTTAATTCAATTAGATCCTCAAGTTTCTATTCCAGGTTATAATTATTTATGGAGCACCGGGGCAAATACTCCAACTATCAACATTTTTGAGACCGGATTGTATTGGGTACGAATGGATGCTATTGATGGAACTTGCATGGGGAACACAGATACCGTTTATTTTGCTCCTGGGGTGCTGCCTGTGGTAAATCTTGGTCCGGATCAATACATATGTGATGGGCAACGAGTAACCTTACTGGGTGGGTCAACTCCCTTTCCAGAATCAACCTATGAGTGGCAAGATAGCACTAAAGGTTATTCGTATTTAGCCACGGAAACTGGAGTTTATGAGGTGGAGGTAACCAACGAATGTGGATCTACTGTAGATCAGGTATATTTGGAGTTTCAAGATTGTGGGAATGTATATATTCCAAATGCATTTACACCAAATGGAGATGGTAGAAATGAAATTTTTGCCGCTAAATCAGATCAAGAATTTTCTGAATTTGGTTTTTGGGTGTATGACCGATGGGGGGCTCTATTGTTTAAGACCAATCAACCCAATGTGGGATGGGATGGGACTGTAAATGGAGAGTATATGCAAACGGGGACCTATGTATGGCGAGTGAGTTATGTTTCTTCCTATCAAGAATTTGGATTAAGGGTGGAGAAATCAGGTGAGTTTCATCTTTTAAGATAAAAAAAGGAGATTTTTTTTATCTCCTTTTTTATGAAAGGAATTTTAATTCTCCTCTTTTTTAATAGCGCCTTTACCAAATTTCATTAAATAGTCCTTAATGAAAGGATCTAACCCACCATCAAGAACAGCTTGAGTATTGGAGGACTCAAAATTTGTTCTAAGGTCTTTAATCAGTTTATATGGATGTAGTACGTAGTTTCTTATTTGAGAACCCCACTCAATTTTCATTTTATTTCCTTCAATCGCATTTTTCTCTTCTTGGCGTTTTCTTAATTCCGCT
>CAJXPI010000216.1 GCA_913057875.1 uncultured Flavobacteriales bacterium | reverse complement strand
CGAGATGCTCAGGAGTCTCGTGGGCTCGGAGATGTGTATAAGAGACAGGCTTACTAATGTGATGGATTTATACCAAGTAGGAGTTTCAAATAAAATGAATCAAGTAATGCAATTCCTTACTATAGTTTCTACTATTTTTATTCCCCTAACTTTCATAGCAGGTATATATGGAATGAACTTTACAAATATGCGAGAATTAGAATGGCCATACGGATATACTATGACTTTAGGAGTAATGATGGTTATTGCCTTAGTAATGGTAAGGTATTTTAAAAAGAAAAAATGGTTATAACATAAATTATTAAATGATGCAAAAGGATATTACTAAGAAGTACGTAAAAGAGGATTTAACCATTCTGTGGAGACCTAAAAAGTGTATCCATGCAGCGGTTTGCGTTAAAATGTTACCTGAGGTTTATAACCCACAAGAACGCCCATGGTTGAAACCAGAAAATGCAACGGTAGCGCAATTAAAAGCGCAAATTGAGGCGTGTCCATCAGGTGCGTTAGGCTGGGAAATGGTTGGCGAGAAAAATCAAGAACAAGAGGTTGCGGGTGTACAAGCTACGGTACGAGAAAACGGACCACTTTTGGTTAAAGGTCAACTAGAGGTTACTGGAATTGACGGACAGAAGGAAATGAAGTCTGGAATGACCGCTATTTGTAGATGTGGTGCTTCTCAAAATAAGCCTTACTGTGATGGAGCACACGCTAAAATTAGCTTTAAAGGTTAATTTCTGAGAGATGCTATTGCTTTAATCTAGAATTTTACATTTGTCATCAAACTTTCATTTATGTCTAAGTTTCTGCTATTCTTTATTGCTTCATTTTTTTTGGTTTCCTGTACTGGAAATGGTGAAGAAAAGAAGTATACAGAAGACCCAAAAGTTCATTCTACGGAACAATATGTAGGGGCTCAAAAATGTAAAGAATGTCACGAAGAAAGCTTTCAAGAATGGAAGCAGTCGGATCATTTTTACTCCATGCAAAAGGCTACCCCCGAATTTGTAAGAGGTGATTTCAATACTACCTATTCTGCAGATGATATGGATTACCGCTTTTTTGAAGAGGATTCGGTATATAAAGTAGAAGTAACCGATCATGGTAAAACAGAAATCTATACCGTTGCCTATACTTTTGGTTGGCATCCCTTACAACAATATTTAGTACAATTTGACAATGGAAAGTTTCAAACCCTTCGTGCTTCTTGGGATACCGAAAAGAAAGAATGGTTTCATCAATATGCGGGAACCGTTGTAGAACCACACGATTGGTTGAGTTGGTCAAAAGGGGGGCAAAACTGGAATACCATGTGCTCGTCTTGTCACTCCACTCACCTTCAAAAAAACTACGATGCCGAAAAGGATAGTTTCCATACCCAATACAAAGAGATCAATGTAGCTTGTGAATCCTGTCATGGACCAGGTAGAGATCACATAATTGCCCAAGATAAAGGCGAAAAAGACCCATATTCTGGGTTGTATGCACTAAAGCATGAAGAAAAATCAAGCAATTGCGCAGGGTGTCATTCACGTAGGTCCATGTTAGAAGATTTGGGTGATGCGCATCCAGATTTCTTGAATTACTATTTTCCGCAAACCTTAAATAATGCGTTCTATGAACCCGATGGTCAGATCAAAGAAGAAGATTTTGTTTACGGTTCATTTTTATCGAGTAGAATGCATCGCAATCATGTTACCTGTGTGAATTGTCATAATCCACATTCTGGTAAATTGAAAAAACAAGGAAACGACTTATGCTTGCAATGTCACGATAACACCTTCGCTACAGAGTCCCATACGCATCACGCTGTTGAAAGTGAAGGTGCACAATGTATAAATTGCCATATGGATGGTAAATATTTTATGGGTAACGATTACCGAAGAGATCATAGTTTTAGAATTCCAAGACCCGATCAATCGGTAAAATATGGAACTACCAACGCCTGTAATTCTTGCCATACGGATAAAGACGCAAAATGGGCTGCAACTAATGTGGTGAATTGGTATGGAAAGGATAGGGCGTATCATTTTTCGGATGATTTACTGCCCGCAGCGGCAGGAGAACCTAACTCGGTGCAGCATTTAAAGAATTTATTACTAAATGATTCTGTGCCGGCAATTATTAAGGCTACGGCCGTAGATTATTTACGCAGTAATCCTACTAATGAGGCTACAGAATTAATCATTGGAGCTTTAAATGATAAGGAGCCAATGGTGCGATTGAAGGGTTACTCTGCTTTAATTTATTTCCCGGAAGTGTACAAACAGAAACTAGGATTGTTAGGTATTCAAGATGAAATTAAGTCGGTTCGTGTTTTGGCATTTAGATCAGTAATTGGAGTGGATCCAAGTAAGCTAAAACCAGAAGTGAAATCGGCTTGGGAAAACGCGCATTCGGAGTACTTGGAATATTTAAAAACCAATTCTGATTTTCCAACGGGGCAATCACTGTTTGGTGAGTATTATCAAATAATAGGGCAGCCTAATCAAGCCATTAAAGCGTACCATCGTGCTTTGTATTTAGATTCTTTAGCGGTGGATGCATATACGAATCTGGTGATTTTGTATAGTGGAATGGAGAACACGCAAGAGGTAAATAAGGTTTTGAAAACCGCCTTGCATTATTTCCCGGAAGATGCCTCTTTCCATTATTATAACGGATTGAATTTAGGATCCATGGGAGATGAGAAAGGTCAGCTAGCTTCTTTGAAAAAAGCCTACGAAATGAATCCAGAAAATCCTAAATACGCGTATAACTATATTTTGATGTTATTTCAAAGTGGAGCCAAAAAGGATGCTCAGGGTTTGGTTAATAAAGCTATAAAAGCTCAGCCGTCAAATCAGCGATTAATGGAGCTACGAAATTATTTTATAAGGAACTAGTATTTATGGCATATTCCAATTCTAATGTGAAAGGGCGAATACAAAGTTTTTTCCCAGAATTATCTGAAAGTGACCTCGATATTTTCTTAGCTATGGCCAAATACAAAACGGCTCGTAATAAAGAAGTTATTTTAATAGGAGGTAGGTTAGTTCATTCTTTGAATTAAACCCTTTTACATTTTAATAGCCTCACTTTCAAGCACTAAATTTTTGAGGAGATGAAAAGTCAATTAGTTATTGCATGGGGAGTATTACTTTGTTTAGGTTTTATGCAATGTAAAAATACCGAGCAAACCGCTCAACAACCACCAGCCAACCGGAATCAAAATCAAAAACCGTCACGTCAACAGGGTCCTCCAAGTGTGGATGAATTTTTTGCAAAAATGGATGTAAATAAAGACGGTAAACTAAGCTTAGAAGAGGTGGAGGGACCACTCAAAAATGATTTTAGTAAGATAGATACCGATGGCGATGGATTTCTATCAAGAGCTGAAATTGAAGCAGCTCCAAAGCCTCAAGGCCGACCGCAACCACGATAGTTATTTTATAGATAGGTTAATTCTCTCAAAAAAAGCGTTTTCCTAGCGTATCATGGTACTGCGATACTTACCTTTGAAAGGTAATTACCTAAAATTTTCCTCATGAAAATTAATGATTTTAAATTTTATTTAACAGGCCTTTTTGCGACCATTTTATCGCTTGTTTCTGTAGCTCAGGAAGTAGAAACCGAATTTTCATGGCCCATGGAGATTGAGGGAAAAAAAGGAATGATCACCACCTTGTATCAACCGCAATTAGAATCATTTTCAGGGAATGTATTATCAGGTAGAATGGCTCTAACCGTTAAGCCAGTTGAGGAAGAAATGGTATTTGGAGCCGTTTGGTTTGTCGCAAAAATGGAAACGGATCTGGAAAATCGCTTGGTAAGATTGGTTTCTATAGATATCACACAGACCAATTTTCCTGATATGATTAGCGAAGAGGACGCTAAGAAGTTTACCAATTTACTAACTACTGAAATAGAATCTTGGGATATTGTGATGTCTTTAGACCGTTTAACCGCCAGTTTAGAAGAAGTGGAAAATTTAAACAAATTGTCTGATGAGTTTGATAATACGCCTCCTCAAATTTTTTTGCGGACCAATCCAGCTGTTTTAGTGATGATTGACGGAGAGCCTAAGTTTAAAACGGATGAATCTTCCGGATTAGAATATGTAGTTAACACGCCCTTCTTTTTGGTTAAGGATAAAAAGAACGATTACTACATTAACGGGGGAGAATTCTGGTACACTTCTCAAGCCAGTGTTTCCGGATATGAGTCCACTAAAAAAGTGCCTAATAACGTGGAAGAATTCGCCAAAAAAAATCAAACTGATACAGAGACAGACTCTATTGCGAACACGTATGATGAAGCCCCAGAAGTAGTGGTGGTCACTCAAGCATCTGAGTTAATTGTAGTAGATGGCGAAATGGATTATAAATCGGTTGAAGGAACTACTTTGCTGTATGTTAGTAATACTGAGAGTGATGTAATTATGGATGTTTCTAGTCAGAACCACTTTGTATTACTAGCGGGCCGTTGGTATGCTTCTAAATCTTTAAAAGATGGCGACTGGAAATTTGTAGAACCGGAGAATCTCCCAGAAGAGTTTAAAAATATTCCAGATAGTTCTAATCTATCTGATGTGCGATCCAGTATACCAGGAACGCTAGAGGCGCAGTCTGCCTTGTTAGAACAATCTATTCCGCAAACCGCTACTATTGATCGGAAAGAAGCCAAGTTTGAGGTAAGTTATGATGGTAACCCAAAATTTGAAGATGTTAACGTTACGGGATTGCAATATGGGGTGAATACAGATAAAACAGTTTTGTTAGTAGACAACAGATATTTTGCGGTTGAAAATGGGGTTTGGTTTGTGTCTTCAAATGCAACTGGACCATGGGAAGTTTCCACCTGTCTCTTATACACATCTGACGCTGCCGACGATCTACTCT
>CAJXPI010000215.1 GCA_913057875.1 uncultured Flavobacteriales bacterium | reverse complement strand
AGCTGATTTTTATTGCTATTAATTTTTTTGGGAAAGTGTAAAAAAAAGTTAATTTGCCACTCGTAATTTTCGAGTAGCTCAAAATAAAATTAGTCGAGAATTAAACTATTGATTGTCTCTGGTAAACAGAGAGTTAATGGTAAGTTGAAAATTGCATTAATAAATTATTTATGAAAAAAAATACACTTTTTGTTTCTCTAGTGGCGGGCTTTGGTTCGCTTGCGGCAGTTTTTGCTGTTTTGAACAATGGAGGTGAAGCACAATACTCTTCTAGAGAAATGGATGCTTCTGCTACGGCTTCTAAGGTGAACTCGGAATTCTTTTCTGAAATGAGAAAGAACGTTAAAACCGGGAAAGTTGAAGCAGCTGACTATATCAATGCTGTTCAGTCGGCAAAGTTTGCTAAATCCTCAAGAGCAACTACTTTAAATTGGGAATTTTCAGGTCCGGATAACGTAGGTGGTAGAGCTAGACATGTTCTTGTTGATAACGCAAATCCAGATGTTATTTATGCTGGTGGTGCTGGTGGAGGTATGTATGTATCTACGAATGCTTCCGGTACATGGAACTACAAAAGTACCGATTGGGAGAACATTCAGGTGTCTACTTTAGCACAAGACGGCAATGGTCGTGTTTACGCAGGTACGGGGTTCTATGCTGATGCAGGTCCTGCAACTGGAGGAGCTTTCCCTGGAGGAGGTGTTTGGGTAAGTGATGATAGGGGTGATACTTGGTCTCACCTTCCTAGTACCTTGCCTAGTGCTGGAGGAAGCGATGAGTGGTCTTATGTAAATAGAATTGCTGTTTCTCAAGTAAAAAACGCAAATGGTAATTATACCGTATATGCAGGTACCTCCAAAGGGTTAAAAGTTTCTTTGGATAATGGCGCAACTTGGTATGAGCCAATGAAAGTCCCAAACAACTGTAGTGTGGAACTAAATGGACTTATTCAGGAAGTAGTAGTAACTTCTACCAACCGAGTTTTGGTTTCCAGAGGAGGGGCTTTATATGTTTCTGAAGATGGTGAAACGGATTGTTCTTATAATGAAGTGACTAATCAGGACGGACTTGGTTCAAGCTCACGTATGAGTTTAACTGTTTGCCAATCGGATGAAAATAAGGTGTACGCTTTTCAGTCATACTCTGGAAATCCAGCTACTTTTAATATTTTCACTTCAAATGATGGCGGCTTAACTTGGGGGCCATTGTCTCCAGCTCCTCCTACATCGGTTATTGATTCTACTTTTGATTTAATGGGAAGTAATCCCGCAAACTTTAATCAAGCAATTACCGTAGACCCTAATGACTGTGATAGAATTTATGTGGGTGCAGTGGAGTTATACAGAGTGGCTGGTTCATGGTCTAGTGTGGCATTGAATTTTGGCCCTCCTGGATTATATGTGCACTCGGACAAACATTGGTTTCAATACAGCCCTCATGATCCAAATACAATGTATGTAGGTTCTGATGGTGGTATTGGTAAAACCTTAAATGCAAATTCATCTGTAGTTACCTGGACTGAGAATAACAGGCATTTTGGTACTACTCAGTATTATGGTGTGGCCTTTACAAAGGATGGTCGAATTATTGGCGGTACTCAAGATAATGGTACGCATTTAATTGACCCAAGAAAAACGGGTAATGCACGAAAGGATGCTGTTTCAATTTTGGGTGGAGATGGTTTTGATTGTGAAACATCTAACATTAGTGAGGTTGCTTTTGCTACATTATACTATGGACAAATAAATCGTATTTTATATGGTGGTGATGGAGCAGGTTCTTCAATGATCCATCCACAAAACGAAGGGGGCTCTCCTTTTAATACCGTTATTCGTTTTTGGGAGTCTAAAAATGATATTACAAGTAAGGATTCTGTGAAATTTGTGAATAGTACAGTTTCTGACCGTATTCAATCGGGTGATGGTGTTAAGAGATACTTTGAAGGAACCTTAGTTAAGCCGCAAGAAATTGCAAACATTGTACCAGGTTCATTTTTAATTACCGATGTTGCTGGTGGTCAAGAAGCGAAAGATGACAATGCTAATGGTATTTTGTACAGCTTTGGAGATAGTGTGGGAACGGTGGATTATGTATCGGGAGATTATAATGTAAGATTTGCATTTGCGCCTCCAACAGCTTCTACTATTAATGGTACGTTTGATGTGATATATGATGCAGGTGATACTTTGGATTTAGTTTCACAAAATATGGGTATAGAGTTTGATTATGTTCTTCCTGCTAATGTAGCAGAAGGAGATTCTTTTCTTGTTCAAGATCCAGTACAAACATGGTTAGCAGTGTCTATGTTTGGGGCTATTCGTGTAAGTAGAGAGGCTTTATATTTTCCATTAGGTACTCCAAGATGGTTAGATATTAATGTGGGATCAGGATCACCAAGAGCTATGGAGTGGTCTAATGATGGTAACCATCTTTATGTAGCTACGGGAAGAAGCGTGGTGAGAATTTCTGGCTTTAATGATTTGTATATGACGGATGATCCTTTGACTATTTTAACTTCAACCACTGTGTTTAGTGGAGGGGCTTCTGTTTCAGGTATTAATTTACATCCTACCGATCCTGAGAAAATGGTGGTTACATTAGCTCAGTACGGTTCATTTTCTCACATTTTTGAAATGACAAGTGCGCAATCAGCTACCTCAATTTCACCAAGAAGGGATATCAGTAGTGCTGATTTATTAACCTTCCCAATTTATGATCCGGAATATAATGTTCATAATACGGATCAAGTTTTAATTGGTACCGAGTTAGGTTTATGGGCTAGTGATGATATTTCTGGAACAAATCCTGTGTGGACTAACCAAAGTGGTATGATGGGGAATGTTCCTGTATTAGATGTTCGTCAACAAAGATTAACTTGGGCTGAGGCAGCTAACTTTGGTCGTTTTTATATTGGAACTTTCGGACGAGGAATTTGGACTACAGGTGATCTAGTTTCTGTGGATGATGAGCCATGGGATGAATTTGTTACGGACAGAAACATCAGTAACATGAAAATGTATCCAAACCCAGTTTCGACAACTGCTAATTTGTCATTCGAACTTCCAGTTGCTGGTGCAGCTAGGGTGATGATATATGATATTACTGGAAAGGTAGTTCTTAATGAAATGAAGAATTTTGCTTCTGGTACGGTTGAATACCAAGTAAACGCAAATAATTTGCCAGGTGGCACTTATTTTGCTTCGGTAATTATGGGAGACGTAAGAAGTCAAACAAAATTTGTAGTGATTAAATAATTCCTACATTCAAAAAAAAAGGGAGAAATCACTGATTTCTCCCTTTTTTTGTGCTCCTAATTTTGCGTTCAAATACCTCCTTTACAATGGTAGTTTATGAGAGTTTCGGTTATTGTGGAGAGGATTAATAGCTTTGCAATGGTAGGATGTTGTTGTTGTTGTTGTTGTTGTTGTTGTTGTGGAAAGAGAAGAATTAAACGTAAATAAGCGTAGTGATTTTTTTACCTATGCAGATATTGTACTTTTTCGACTATCATATCCCATCTAAATGTAAACGTTTTCTCTAAAAAAAAGTCCAAATGAAAACTCCATTTGGACTTGAATATATTGGAAGGAATAGTGAGATTAATTTCCGAAAATTTCCTCTAATTTTTGTTCGAGTTTTTCTCCTTTTAAGTCTCTGGAAACAATGTTTCCCTTTGGGTCAATAAGGAAAGTGGCCGGAATGGCCTGAACGCCATAATCAAGAGCTCCTTGAGCCTCCCATCCTTTTAAATCACTTGTATGTACCCAGTTTATTTGGTCTTCTTCAATGGCTTTTAACCAATTCTCTTTTTTCTCATCCATGGAGTATCCATAGATTTCAAACCCTTTGTCTTTATATTTATTATAAACTTTCAAAACATTAGGATTTTCCATTCTACATGGTTTACACCAAGATGCCCAGAAGTCAACAAGAACGTACTTCCCTCGTAAAGAAGATAAGGCGATCATTTTCCCTTTGGGATTTTCATAATTTAAATCAGGTGCTTCAGTTTCTAACTGGGCCTTCTGAAGAAATTGAACATGTTCGTTTAAGGTGGCTAAATAATCAAAGTTAGGATAGGACTTGTTAAGTGCTTCACCCACCTTAATGAATTCTTGTGGGTTCTCGTCTGGTTGCAATCCTGAAACTACGAAATAAGCAGCAATACTGCCTGGATATTGGTTTATGAAACTCACCGAAAACTCGTTAAATTTAGCATAAAGCTCCTTCTGCGCAGCAAAACTATTGTATAAACCCTTACTGTCTTTGGCTGGCTTTTGGTGGTTGATTTCAACCGTAATACTGTCCATAAGTTTACCAAACGCCATCGTTTCATCAACGACCACTTTAATCAATGATGATTCTTCTGATCCTCCTACATAATAATTGTCGTAAATATCCAATCCATCAGCTTCTAAAACAACATGATTGCCCTTTTCCACCGCTACAGTAAGGTATTGTTTGAAATCGATCATAACTCTGTAAACTGCCATGTCACCAAACTCCGGTGTAAATTCAAAATATCCGTCCTCTTCAATCCAAGTAGTATCGATTGGGAATATACCTTCCGGCCCTTGTTTTACCAAGGTGATTTCTGTTCCCGGAATATTGTCAAAATAGCCTGAAATAGAAGTTTCGGCTTTGGGATGTTCTCTTTTTTGCTCACAAGAGAAAAGTGAAAGAGCTGCCAGGAATGTAATAAGTAAAAAAGTGCGTTTCATGTGTGTTACTACGATTTGATTTTGTGCATTAACAATTTATTGGTCATTTTAGGATCTGCTTTGCCTCCAGATGCTTTCATTATTTGGCCCATAAAGAACCCAATTAGTTTCATTTCCCCTCCCTTGATTCTTGATGCTTCATCCGGGAAATTTGTGAAAACTTCGTCAATTACTCCTCCTAAATCATCTCTGTCTCTTATACACATCTCCGAGCCCACGA
>CAJXPI010000214.1 GCA_913057875.1 uncultured Flavobacteriales bacterium | reverse complement strand
CGTCGGCAGCGTCAGATGTGTATAAGAGACAGCAATTAGCCCCAAAGGAGAAATTGAAATTGATGTTTTTGATAAAAATAATGGTAAAACAGAATACCGCTTTCCACAAACGGAAATCACCGGGTTAATTACAGCTACCCAACCCTATTTTGAAAAAAATGGCACATTCAAAAAATTTATTGTTGGCACCAATCAATGGGAAAAAGCACACCTGATTAAAACAAAAGAAGGTACATTTATAAGTACTCAGAATGGATTAAATCTCATTTCAGAATCAAATTCACAAATCTCTAAACCCATTTTAACGGATTACTACGTAACGGGCATAGATTTTGACTTTGAAGGAGGAATGTGGCTATCCACCCTAAAAAACGGAGTTTTATATGTGCCAAGCCCTAAACTGAAACACTATACCATGCCCAAGGCGCATGCCATTAGAACCATTTTACCGCAAAAAAACCTTTTGATTCTTCCGTTAGAAAAAAATGGAATGAACAATTTCTATTTAGATACCCAGAATTTGAGTCTCAAACCCTATTCATATAAATTGGAGGAAAAACTTATTCCTGCAAACATTTTGAAAAAAGGTTTGAAATTTGAGAAACAAGTTTGGTTCAAAAATATTGGAAACAATTCCTTAGGGGTATTAAAGACTGATAAGGACAGAATTATTTGTTTCTCTAATCACAAATTTAACTTCCAAATAAAACTTACTCCAGATGAAATTTCACAAATTGATTTAAAAGGATATAGAAAATTCTTATTCCCCGAAACCAAGGAATATTGGTGGATAAAAAAGGGTTTTTTTATAGACTATAAAGCAAATGATATTTCGGTTAGTAATTATTCCGCTGCATATCCTGTTCCTTTTAAGTTATTAAAACCACTAAGACTCATAAATGGGAAAACACTACTAGCAACCACTAAGGGGCTTTTTGAAATGAATCTAGAAGATTTATCAATTACAAAACACCATAATTTTCACCCCATCATTTCAAAAAGAATGGAAGATATTATAGAAACAAATGATCAAAGCTTAGTCTTGGCAACAAAAGCAGAGGGTATTTTCATTTGGGCTGATAGTGTATTGACAAATTATACCCAAAAGGAAGGACTATTAAGTAACCAAGTTCATCAACTAGCTTATGATTCCGCTTCAAACAGCTTATGGGTGGCTACCAATAATGGACTCTCAAAACTCACCCAAAAAGACAGGCATACTTGGGTAACGGAGTCATTTATTACCCCGTATGACGGATTGGAGTCTCAGGATATTAGATCGTTTATTTTTTACCAGGATATACTTGCATTTTCGAATAACAAAGGATTAAACATTATTACCAAAGATGATCTGACAAAGTTTTCTATCCAACCTAAGTTATGGGTGAACGAAATTCAAGTAAACAATTTGTCACAAAGTATCACAAATCACCTTTACCTACCCTTTGACTCTAATAATATTAGTATTTCATTCCATGCTATTTCTTTCAAATCGCAAAAGGGCACAAAAATTAATTACCAGTTACTACCCAATGATACCATTTGGACTTCCTCAAATAGCCACGTAGTAAACTTAACTTCTTTGTCCCCCGGAGAATATACGTTAAATGTCACATCTCAAAACTTTGCCGGTATTGAAAGTCCAATAAAGACCATTCAAATAAGCATCATTCCTGCCTTTTGGATGACCTGGTGGTTTTATTTAATAATTATAGGAATTGGCTTTTTTGGTGTGTATTACGTTAGTAGTAAGTCTATTCAAATTTATAAAAACCAGGCTAAATTTCAACGATCACTTAAGGAAATGCATGTGGTTTCTTTACAGTCAAAAATGAACCCACACTTTATTTTTAACTCTCTTAATTCCATACAGAATTACATACTCAAGAATGAGCGTTTAAAAGCCAATGAATATTTACTAGAATTTTCTTCTTTAATTCGAGCCATTCTTCAAAACTCAGAACATACCTCTATTACCCTTTTAAAAGAATTAGAAACTTTAAGAATGTATGTAGAATTAGAGAAAAAAAGAATACGAAAAGAATTTGAATACATTGAGAATATCGATCCGAAAATAGATTTAAATCGATGTACCATTCCTACCCTATTAATTCAACCCTACATTGAAAACTCTATTTGGCATGGTAAAGTTTACACCAATCCACAAGGCCGAATTAAAGTTTGCATTTACAGAAAAAGTGAGTCGTTACTATTTGAAATATCAGATAATGGAATTGGAATAGAAAACGCTGAAAAAAGTAAGGTACGTGTTAAAGGTTACAAGTCAATTGGCTCAGAAGCAACTAAAAAAAGAATTCAATTACTTTCTGAGTTAAATAATGATATTACGGAGGTGAAAATATCTAAAAATTTTCACAAGAATGAGGAATTTCCCGGAACGGTTATTACTTTTTCCGTACCCTACAAAGGATCGCATGGCACGGAAGAAAACTAATCTGTTGAAGTGCCTGAATCCCTTTTAACCATCCATTTTTCAGGAGATAGTTTTTTTCTTTTTGTTAACAACATAATAGCAGTAATAGAAATATAGGTACCCAAAACAATTCCTGCACCATTATTATATAATTCATTCCAACCAGATGTCTTATAAAATTTTATCGCATTAAAAATCGTCATCCAACCTCCAAATATTAACCAGAAACTTTCCCACGATTTCTGATCGTACTTAAACACTTTGAAAAATTGAACATGACTTATTTCTAGGATGTCCTTTTCAGAAAAAAGGACGGAATCATTCAATAATTTGAAATATTCCTAATACTTCTCACCATTTTTAAGTTTTATTTTAATTAATCGCTTTAAATTTAACGGGAGAACTTTTCCTATTTTTCTTTTTTTGGAAAGTGATTTCTTGTCCCAATACATTGAATAGGGCAGAGAAAAAGAACATTGTAAGTATTGTTTTCATACGACCAAAATCAGCACCGTGTGAAAATTTTACAATGAACCCAGATGAAGAAATAAAAAAACCGCTCCCATTTCCGGAAGCGGTTCTATATAGTTGTATATCAATACTCGAGTTTCCTCGACTCTTAAATTACTTTACTTCTTCAAAGTCAACATCCGTTACTTCTGCATCGTCAGCACCTGCATCTGCACCTGGTTGAGGTCCATCTTGGGGAGCTCCTTGTGCACCTTGCGCTGCTTGAGCCGCTGCATACAACTCTTGAGAAGCCGCTTGTACTTTCTCCATAGCCGCGTCAATTGCAGTAAGGTCAGCAGCAGCATGAGCCGCTTTTAATTCGGTTAAAGCGTCTTCAATTGGTTTTTTCTTGTCTTCAGGAAGACTCTCACCTGCTTCAGAAATCATTTTTTCTGTTTGGAAAACCATTGAATCAGCTGCATTTAATTTTTCTGCAGTTTCTTTTGCTTTCGCATCTGCATCAGCGTTAGCTTCTGCTTCTTGACGCATTTTTTCGATTTCCGCATCACTTAAACCTGAAGAAGCTTCAATTCTAATAGATTGCTCTTTACCTGTGGCTTTATCTTTTGCCGTTACATGTAAAATACCATTCGCATCAATATCAAAAGTTACTTCAATTTGAGGAACTCCTCTTTGTGCTGGTGGAATTGAATCTAAAATAAAATTTCCAATTTTACGGTTCTGATTCGCCATTGGACGCTCTCCTTGTAGTACGTGAATATCAACCGATGGTTGGTTATCCGCAGCTGTTGAGAATGTTTCAGACTTCTTAGTTGGAATTGTTGTGTTAGCATCAATCAACTTTGTCATTACACCACCCATTGTTTCAATACCTAAAGAAAGAGGAGTTACATCTAGTAAAAGAACGTCTTTCACATCTCCTGAAAGTACACCTCCTTGAATAGCTGCACCCACAGCAACAACCTCATCTGGATTAACCCCTTTTGAAGGCTCTTTTCCAAAGAACGCTTTTACTGCATCAACAACAGCTGGAATACGAGTAGATCCACCTACCAAAATAACTTGGTCAATTTCACTTTTTTCTAAATCTGCAGCTTTCATTGCAGAAACACAAGGATTGATTGATCTTTTGATCAAATCGTCCGCTAATTGCTCAAACTTAGCTCTAGTCAAAGAACGTACTAAGTGTTTTGGCACACCATCAACTGGCATGATGTATGGCAAGTTGATTTCTGTTGAGTTACCAGAAGATAATTCAATTTTCGCTTTCTCAGCAGCTTCTTTTAAACGTTGTAAAGCCATTGGGTCTTTAGATAAATCTAAACCACCGTTTTCAGACTTAAACTCTTCAACTAACCAGTCGATGATTTTTTGATCAAAGTCATCACCACCTAGGTGAGTATCACCATCAGTAGCTAAAACTTCAAATACTCCATCACCTAATTCTAGAATAGATACATCATGCGTACCTCCACCTAAATCGAATACTACGATTTTGATGTCTTCACCTTTTTTATCTAAACCGTATGCCAAAGATGCCGCAGTTGGCTCATTGATAATACGTTTAACCTCTAAACCTGCAATTTGCCCAGCTTCTTTTGTAGCTTGACGTTGTGCATCGTTAAAATAAGCAGGAACAGTAATTACTGCTTCTGACACATCTTGACCTAAGTAATCCTCAGCTGTTTTCTTCATTTTTTGAAGAACCATTGCTGAAATTTCTTGAGGTGTGTATAATTTCCCATCAATATCCACACGAGGGGTATTGTTATCTCCTTTTACAACATTGTATGGAGAACGAGAGATTTCATCAGCAACTTCATTAAAAGAGTTACCCATGAATCTTTTAATAGATGCAATAGTTTTTGTTGGGTTTGTAATTGCTTGACGTTTTGCAGGATCTCCTACTTTACGCTCGCCCCCCTCAACAAATGCAACAATTGATGGAGTTGTTCTTTTTCCTTCATTGTTTGGAATAACAACTGGCTCACTACCTTCCATTACAGAAACACATGAGTTTGTTGTTCCTAAATCTATACCTATGATCTTACCCATATCTTATATCTGTCTCTTATACACATCTCCGAGCCCACGAGACTCCTGAGCATCT
>CAJXPI010000213.1 GCA_913057875.1 uncultured Flavobacteriales bacterium | reverse complement strand
CGAGATGCTCAGGAGTCTCGTGGGCTCGGAGATGTGTATAAGAGACAGCCTCCACATATTCTTCGGACTTCGGTCTCCCGTCTCCCGACTTCTATCTATTTTTGTGCCATGGCCAAGAAGAAAAAAAGAGTGGATGTGGTTTATTCTACCAATCCAAATTACGGATACGATTACGATGATAACGAGGAACAAGAAACGCTTGCACCCAATGAGCAAAACCTACGTATTTTAATTGATCGTAAACAACGTAAAGGCAAAACCGCCACTTTAGTAGAAGGTTTTGTAGGCTCAGCCGATGACCTAAAAGATTTAGGTAAAATGCTAAAATCTAAATGTGGCGTAGGTGGTTCTGCCAAAGATGGCGAAATCATTATTCAAGGTGAAGTCCGTGATAAAGTAATGGACCTACTTAAAGCCGAAGGCTATAACGTAAAACGTGTGGGTGGGTAATTAATTTTCGTTAGTCGTAGCCTCTAGGCTACGACACACTTTAACCAGTCGTCTCGACTGAGCTAAATTTTTATTATTCAGGCCAGAGGCCTGGTAAAAAAATAGTCGTAGCGAAAGACGCTACGACTAACTTGGAAATTTGTTGGGGTAATGATCAATCCCCCTTATCC
The DNA here is from genome assembly GCA_913057875.1 of uncultured Flavobacteriales bacterium. Taxonomy (GTDB): domain Bacteria; phylum Bacteroidota; class Bacteroidia; order Flavobacteriales_G; family Salibacteraceae; genus CAJXZP01. The sequence goes on along the minus strand of CAJXPI010000213.1, from coordinate 4,400 downwards.
TTCCTTTTGTTGAATATTTTTTGAATATGATTTGCTGTACTCGATTGCTACCGCAATCTCGTTGAAAATGCTTGGCATTTTCTCCCTTGGCGGAGGGAGAATTTTTGCAGAAAATTCAAAATGACTTGCGGAAGCATGTCATTTTCAAACAACAACAACTTAGGAGCAAATACGGATTTCAATATTGTTTCTTCAGTTCCAGGTTCGACAAATTACTCAATAAGCTCCCAAGCAGCAAAAGATGTTGTAAGTATCCAAGTTTCGACACTAGGTGTAGTAAACTCCTCAGATAACTATAGCATAGATTTTTCTGCTACTATTAATCAAGTCGTATATAATCAACAAAATGATTTACATTATTTCGCAGGGCAATTTGCAGGTAAGGCAGCTGTTGAGGCTTACGATGGAACAAATCAAACATTGGTATTTACACCTGTTCAAGATAGTTGGAATGGGAATGAAATTACGGGTATAGTAGAAGATGATGGAAACGTGTATGCTATTGCGAACATTTATGGTCAAGGTAATTTCGGAGTTGGAAATATTATTGCTCAAGGAAGTGAAGAGGCGGTAATTCTTGCCTCCGATGGTTCATCCGTTTTCCATATGTTACCGGCTGGAGCTCAAAATAGAGTATCGGCAAATGATATTGAAATGGATATGGTTGGAGATTTATGGGTAGCTCTTGAGTTTGAGCAAAAAGTTACTCAATGGAGTACTGAAACCTCAGCCCTTACCACAGCAATGGTTGTGAATTTCACAAAAGATTTAGACGCAAAAAAATCATATTTAATTCATGAAGATAGGTCTCCTGGCCTTCAAAGTGCCAGCGCCAATGCACTTTCTTTTGCAAACAACCAATTGTACGTTTCAGGCACCTTTTTTGGTGATTTAATTGCTATTGGTAATAATGACGATGGATTTACCAATACATCAAGTTTTTCAGGCTCACAAGGCACTTCGGATTTATGGATTGCCAAAATTTCTATTGGAAATCCTGTTTTTAGTTGGATAGAAGGTTCAAACAGCGATGACCCGATTTACAATACAGATGTTGAGTTTGATGGTAAACATGCCTACTCATCAGGTTCATATAACGCTAATATTAGTTTTGGAACAGGAATGGTGAATTTATCGCACCCTCAACAATACCAAAATTATAATGGTTTTGTGGTTCGTGGTGATGATTTTAGAACTGGTGGTAACAGCGGGGCATTTTATAAGACCGATTTATCTGCTTCAAACAATAATGAAAATGATTCAGAAATTGACGATGTTGACCTAGTTTCAAATTCCATTATCGTTTATCCAAACCCCAATAATGGAGAGTTTAGCTTGAAGTTCCAATCCTCAGTAGATGGCGAAATAGAATTGACCATTTTTGATGTTACCGGTAGAGTAGTACTAAATAATACATTTAGTAAAACAGGTACTGAATTTATTGAAAACATCAATTTAAATAATTTTAACTCCGGAATCTACATGGTTGCTATCCAATTGAATGGAGAGGTTGCGTATCAAAAATTTATCATTCAATAAATAATTAATAAAACTTAAATAATTGGCGGCAAGATGAATATCCTTTATCTTGTCGCCATTTAACTTTTACTACTTTGATTTCTTGAAAAATCTATACCTCATATTAATTTTCACTTGTACCAGTTTTTTTGGTTTGGCCCAAGGGGAATACAATAACTGGTGTTTTGGAGATGGAGTGAGGTTAGATTTTAATTCTGGAATACCAGTTGTTAATTCTTGCTCTGTAAACAGCGGTAATAACCTATTGGGTACTTCCTCTATTTCAGACAAAAACGGAAACCTATTATTTTATGTAGATAGTGATACAATTTGGAATTCAAACCATTTACCTATGGCGAATGGAGATTTGTTGCGAACAGTTGGAGTGCTTCAATCTGTAAATATTTTGCCCTTTCCTTGTAATGATTCTTTATACTACATATTTGCCTTCTTTGATTCGACCATATTTGGTACAAATAACACGCATTTAGAGTATTCTGTTATTAATATTAACAGAAATAATGGATTAGGTGAGGTAACCCAAAAACACGTTCTTTTAGATTCAAACGTAAACATAGCCCTTGCGATGACACGTCATATTAATAATCGTGATTTTTGGATTACTTATCAAAAATTCGATACTAATATCTTTTATACAAACCTTATTTCTACTTTAGGAATAAACCCACCAATTGTTTCGCAAATTGGCACTAAAAAAACATTGAACTATGGAACTCTAAAATTCTCAAATAATGCCAAGTATTTAGTTAATTGTTTCCGTTATGAACATATCGTAGAATACTACCATTTTGATAATTCTACAGGCATTCTCAGTAATTCAAATAGTTTAATCTATCCATCAAATATTACATCAAGATACCCAAATTCATCGCAATTCTCACCTGATGATTCAAAGCTGTATATTGTTGGCGGCAGATCTATTCTTCAATATGACTTTAGTTCATCCAATCCATTAACTATAGCAAACTCGGCTTACGTATTATCATGGGATTCTAATTGGTCTTTTTTATCAAATTATGTGGACATTGCAATTTCCCCCAATAAAAACATTTTTATCAGTAGGGGAGGGAACTTCCTGGCAAACATTGCTTCACCAAATGTTTCAGGAGTTGGGTGTAATTTCAATAATCTAAGTCTAAATTGCCAATCCTCTGCAGGCTCAGGCTTTCCCACTACACTCCCCAACCTGTTCGTTCTTCGAGAAGTACTTACCGACAGCCTTTTTTGCCAATACGATACTATTAACTTATACCTAAGTGACACCAACTTTATTGACAGTTTGGTGTGGAACTTTGGTGATACCGCATCAAGTGCTTTAAATACCAGCAAGGATGTAGTGCCTCTGCATGTTTTCAATGAATATGGTCTCTACCCCATTGAAGTTATTATTTATAGTGGTTGTTCTACAGATACTATTAATGATACCATTCGCATTAACCCAACACCTATTGCCAACCTGGGTAATGATACCATTTTGTGTGAGGGTGATAGCATGCAGCTAATTTTTAACGATACCAGTTTTAACTACTTATGGAGTACTGGAGATAGCACCATGCAAATACAAATTTTAGAATCAGATACTTTTTCAGTCGCTATTTCTAGCATTTGTGGTACCGATTACGACACCATTGTGATTGATTCTTTAATACCAGCTTTGGTGCATTTACCATCAGATACTTTAATGTGTGATAACGACTCTTTGTTTTTAGATGCCACCATTCAAAGTGGCACGTATACCTGGAGTACCGGTAGCACTGATAGCGCTATTTTCATCAACTCGGCAGATACCATTTGGGCAACCGCCACCAATTTCTGTGGTTCATCTACAGATACTATTATTACTACTTACACGCATACTCCCAACTTTGATTTAGGCATAGATACCGCCCTTTGTGTAGGTGATACTTTGGTTTTAAATGCTTATGATACTTTAAGTGATTACCTGTGGAGTACTGGAGACACCTTTGCGTTAGACACTATTATCACAAATGGTATTTACAGCGTAACCACTACTAATGTGTGTGGCGCTTTTAGTGATACCCTTCAAGCTTGGTTTTTAACCACTCCAGCCGTTAATTTAGGTAACGATACCGTAATCTGTTTAGGTGACTCTATTACGCTAAGTGATACGTCTTTGTTTGCGAGTTACGCATGGAATACAGCTTCGGTAGCGGATACTTTTGGGGTAACTTCTGCGGGAACATATCAACTCACCGTAACCAATAAATGTGGTGCAACTGCAGATACCATTTTGGTAGAAACAGATACTATTCCGGTGGTCAACTTAGGTAACGATACCTTGATTTGTCAAGGAGCTTCGGCACCATTAACCGCAGAGTTCTCCAGAGCTAATTACACATGGAGTACTGGAAGTACTGATTCTGCAATCATAGCCAGTGTAGAAGATTTGTTTTGGGCAACGGCAACTAATTTATGTGGCTCAGATACCGATTCGGTTTACATTGATGTAGACTCTGTTTTAGTCGTAGATTTAGGTTCTGATACTATTTTATGTACTGGAGAACAAACAACCCTTTTTAGCAATGTAATTGGAGATAGTTATTTATGGAATACGGGAACTACCTTAGATAGCCTAGTGGTAATATATCAAGACACTTATTCATTGGATGTAACCAATATCTGTGGTACATTTAGCGATACCATTGCCGTATATTATGACAACTCACCCATCACCAATTTGGGTCCAGACAGCACCTATTGTTTAAATAGTTTGGTAAATCTAAATGCGTATTGGAGTAGAGCCAGCTACTTATGGAGCACTTCAGAAACTACTCCCGATATCACCGCTAATTTTAGTGGAAACTATTCGGTACAAGTCACCAACTTATGTGGCTATGATG
>CAJXPI010000212.1 GCA_913057875.1 uncultured Flavobacteriales bacterium | reverse complement strand
GCTCGGAGATGTGTATAAGAGACAGGTCCTTTTCAAAGTACGCGTTTTGAAAGGCGGTTGCTCTTAATTTGTTAAACTCGGTTTCGCAATGAATTTCTAAAGTTTCACCTAGCATCTTGGTAGATAGCTTTTGCTTCATGTCTTTTCTAAAAGCAATTTCTTCATCCTTAAGCTTGATTATGTTGTCTTTAGTTTGCAATTCAGCTAAGTGTTTTTCCTTTAGAGATTTTTCTAATAGCTGCGTTTCCGTTTCTTTATTTTGTAAGGCATTGGATAATTGAATACGATCTTTTTCTATGTTTTGAATGGCCTCATTAACTGCAAGTTGTTTATGTACCTCAGCCGATTCAATTTTAGACTTCATGGCTGTCAACTCGGCTTCTTTTTTTGCTAAAGCTTCGGAAAGGTCACGTTCCTTTTCGGCTTTTAGTTTAGTGAAAAGCGTGTTGCTTTTTGCTTTTAATTCTGTGATTTGAGCATTACTTTCTGCCTTGAGTTCTGTTATTTGAGTGGAGCTCATGGCTCTAAATTCCGTTAGCTCTTTGTCCTTTTGGGCTAAGGCTTCTTGCATGGCGTTTTTGGTTTTGGCTTCGGCCAATTGAACGGCATTTGCTTTTTCTTTATCAGCTAAAGAAAGACGGGCATTTAATTCTTCTTCAAATTGATGATCTCGTACCTGTTTTACAATATCGGCAAAACCGGCTTCATCTACTTTAAATGCTTTGTTACAGTTGGGGCAAATAATCTCGTTCATGTCTGTGTTATTGAGGTAAAAGACACCATCAAATGGCTTTAAATATGTGCTTAGTTAAAACGTATTACATAAGGGAATAACACGCCTATATTTCAAACTCTAAATTAGGGAATATTCCAGTACAAAAGAATAGAATAAAGAGCAGAGGTGCTAATTATTTTGACAAATAAATACACACCAATTAGCTATGTTTTGGTCTCTAACGGTCTACATTATATACCGGAAACACGGTGGTGTTGTAACCAATAAGTCTGTTATACACTTGGCCAGGTTCCGTATAATAAACAAAGAAAGAATATTCATTATCAGCTTCCGAGTGACTCCCTTCAATAATAGCTACATCAGGTTCTCCGTCATGGGGTTTGTACATATACCAATAGTTATAATAACCTTGTTTTAAGTACAGATTATTTTCATATCGACCTTTTTGGTCGTTCCATTTCATTCGGTATTTTTCGGTGAAATTCCAACCCGTGATTCCCCCATAAATGTATATATCGGCCTTGAAAACTTTAGCGGGATAGTTTAGTTTAAAATGCACGTTCATGTATTCCATTTCTAAGTCGCTATCAAACCGAACATCATCATTTTTTAAGTAAAAATGACCGTTAATATCGGGAGTAGTTAAATACACTTTTGAGCTACGTGATTCTTCTGGAAATAGATACGCATTCAAAGTATCATTCACCGTAGCTATATGAGAGGTAGTTAAAGAATTGTAGTTGATGTTACGAATATCTACCGTTCTAAATTCGTTACCTGCAGGAAAAATATTTTCTTCATCGTAATCGTAAATTAACTTGGTTCCGTTAATGAATTTAGGTTTTAAATCAGTGATCGCCCCCTTCCAATTTTGGTTTTGGGTAACCACTACTTTTAATGAAGAAAAAGGTTGTACTAAATTAATTTGTGTTTGCGATATTGTAAAATCCACTTCATGGCTATTCATACGGTACCTAGCTTGAGTTGGACGTTTAATTTCAGGCGTAATCATGGTATAGTATTCAGCTACAAAAAAACGCCATGTTAAAAGTAATTGATTGTCATTATCCATGTCGTATACTACCAATAAATAATTACCCGATTTGTTAAAATTAACGTCCCGATTAGGAAAAGTTAAATCATATTTTACATAAGGCTGATACATGGTGGTTGAAAAGCCATACGTTTCAACGGTGTTATCTGTAATTCCTTCTAAGTATTCAATTTTCATCAAATCCGAAGGTTCCCATTCAGAACTGCAATGAATGAAAGTATATCCTAGGTTTCTCAAATTATCGTTCAAATCATCAAAGGTGAGGTGTAAAACATCATCTCCATTTAAGTCAATTACTGGAAATGCTTCATTCCAGCCTTTTCTAAAAAGTTGAACCGTTTGAATGTACTCATCGTAGATACGATTATCGTATCGTAAATAGTTTGGGTCAAAATATTCCTCGTCTTGGGCGGTCAGCTTTTGTGCTGTAGTTAATATTAGAAAAAGAAGTAGTGAATAACGAACAATATTTTGCATGTAGTACCTTTGGAATTAGATAGTTGGAAAGTGTTTATAATTTCTTAACAATTTCCGATTTTTTGAGCATTCAAATAAACAATTATTTACATTTGCGCGGTCATAAAATAGTCAAAATTATTCAGTGAATATTTTTTCAAATATGATTTTTTTAAGTGGTTCGGCCAAGGATAACTCCATGGTTGAACTTTTCGTATGTACAAATCTCAAACCATATAGTTTATGTCAAAGCATGTAAACATTAAAAGAGGACTTGATATCAAGTTAGACGGAGTGGCTGAAAAAGTGACTTCCGAATCCTCAGCAAATGTTTTTGCTTTAAAACCTACGGATTTTTCTGGGGTTTCTCCAAAGCTGGTATTAAAAGAAGGTAGTAAGGTGGAAGCTGGTTCTGCAATCTTTTTTGATAAAAACAAACCTGCGGTGCAGTTTTGTTCTCCGGTAAGTGGTGAAATCAAGGAAATTATACGTGGTGAAAAGCGAAAAATACTAGAAGTAGTTATTTCTAGTGACGGAGCTTCTTCATTTAAGAAGTTTAGCCCAAAATCAGGTTCACGCCAAGAAGTGATTGATTCACTTTGTGAAGGTGGAATGTGGCCTTTTATTAAACAGCGTCCATTTGATGTTATGGCAAATCCAACGGATATGCCTAGAGATATCTTTGTGACTGCATTTAATTCAGAGCCTTTAACAGCTGATTTTGATTATACATTATACGGCCAAGATATCGATTTCCAAAAAGGACTAGACGTGTTAACCATGTTAACCGAAGGTTCTGTTAATTTAGGGATTCATTCAGAAAGAACGGCTTCTAGCATGTTTAAAAGTGCTAAGAATGTGACGATTAATACTTTCTCTGGTGCACATCCGGCTGGAAATGTTGGTATTCAAATTAACAACGTTTCTCCCGTAAATAAAGGGGAAACGGTTTGGACATTGGATGCCTTGGGTGTGACTACTATTGGTAAGTATTTTAATTCTGGTAAATATGATGTTTCTAGACTCGTTGCAGTAGCAGGAGGTAAAGTAACTAAACCAAAATATGTGAAATCAATTGCGGGTGCCCAAGTTGAAAGTATGACCAAAGGAAATGCTGATAACGATAATGCACGTGTGATTAGTGGAGGTGTTTTAACAGGTAAAAAGGTTGGGAACGAAGGTTTCTTAGGTTTTTACGATGCTACCGTTTCTGTAATTCAAGAAGGGAACCAAACGGAGTTTTTTGGTTGGCTTTTACCAAGCACTAAAAAATTCTCTATGTCTAGAACATTTTTAAGCTACTTGTCTCCAGGAAAGTCTTATAATTTAGATACTAATCTTCATGGAGAAGAAAGATCTTATGTAATGACAAACCAATACGAGCAAGTTTTTCCAATGGATATCTATCCCGTGCAGTTAATCAAGTCTTGTTTAGCATACGATTTAGAGAAAATGGAAGCCTTAGGAATCTACGAAGTAGCTCCTGAAGATTTTGCTTTGTGTGAGTTTGTATGTACTTCTAAAACGGAAGTTCAAGATATTATTAGAATGACCTTAGATAGGGCAATTATTGATTTAACATAAAAGATAGAGAACGATGAAAGATTTTATGTCAAAATTCAGGCCTTTATTTCATAAAGGCGGAAAATATGAGAAGTTTAATCCGCTTTTTGAAACTTTCGACACCTTATTATTTGTGCCGGATGCCACAACTTCAAAAGGATCGCATATTCGTGATGGGATTGATTTGAAGAGAACCATGATCACCGTAGTATTGGCAATGATTCCAGCGCTAATTTTTGGTATTTGGAATACAGGACATCAACATTACCTTGCTATTGGTGAGTTTACTGCCATGGGTGATGGAATGATGGAAAAAATGCTTTTCGGAGCAATGAAAGTTCTTCCCATTGTGATTGTATCTTATGGTGTTGGACTAGGAGTGGAATTTATTTTTGGAATGAAGAATGGTCACTCACTACAAGAGGGATTCTTGGTTTCAGGTATGTTGATTCCACTAATTGTACCGGTTACTACTCCTTTATGGATGGTAGCTATCGCAACTATATTTGCCGTTGTTATTGGTAAGGAAGTTTTTGGGGGTACAGGTATGAATATTGTAAATGTTGCCTTAACAGCTCGTGCATTCTTATTCTTTGCTTATCCAACTAAAATGTCAGGTGACAAAGTTTGGATTGATACGGATGGTGCAGCAACTGTTGATGGTTTTTCGGGTGCAACTGCTTTAGGAGATTTGGCAAGTACGGTTCCCTTAGATAAAGCTAGTGAACAAGTTCAAAATACCATGAGCATGTTTGGAAATGAAGGTGTATATAGTATGTACAATTCAGTAGTAGGAGTCATTCCGGGTTCTATTGGTGAAACTTCGGCTATTGCAATTGGTATTGGAGCTTTAATATTATTAATCTCAGGTATTGGTTCTTGGAGAATCATGTTCTCTTCTTTTATCGGTGGTTTAGTAATGGCAATGATCTTTAATTGGGCAGGTTCAAATGCCTTTATGGATTTAGATGCACTTCACCAATTAATGTTGGGTGGATTCTTATTCGGTATTGTGTTTATGGCTACTGATCCAGTAACCGCTGCGCAAACCGTAAAAGGGCAATGGATTTATGGTTTCTTAGTAGGATTCATCGCAATCTTAGTAAGAGTATTTAATCCGGCATATCCAGAAGGTATGATGATGGCAATTTTGTTTATGAACGTAATGGCTCCATTAGTGGATCACTATGTGATCTGTCTCTTATACACATCTGACGCTGCCGA
>CAJXPI010000211.1 GCA_913057875.1 uncultured Flavobacteriales bacterium | reverse complement strand
TGCTCAGGAGTCTCGTGGGCTCGGAGATGTGTATAAGAGACAGATTAATGGATAGGAGGTTCTAGGAAGAACTTTCACCCACTTTCTATACTTCATTAACCACTTAAATTGAAACTTCAATTTATTAGCACTAAAGTAGGCTTCAACAAAAGGATGGGTTTTTATGCAAACCACATTTTCCTTGTCTACCTCAATTGCACGTTCCAATTTGTTTTCAATTTCATCAATGATTAAAATTGTGGCCTGAACTTCCATAGTTCCACCGTCTTTGTTAGGGATGGTTTCCGTAGTTTTAATCTCCATTTCAGGACGAACTCTTTGACGAGTTATCTGAACCAATCCAAACTTACTAGGAGGGAGTATATAGTGTTTAGAGCGGTCACTAGCCATAGCCTCAGTCATGTGTTGGAATAGCTTTTTTCTATTCTCCGCTTTAACCATGTCTATGAAGTCAATAACGATAATTCCTCCTAAATCACGCAATCTCAATTGCCTTGCAACCTCTTCTGCGGACTCTAGATTTACTCTTAACGCATTTTCTTCTTGTGAAACTTCCTTTTTGGCCGTGTTCCCACTATTTACATCAACAACGTGTAAGGCCTCAGTGTGTTCAATAATTAAATACGCACCACTTTTCATGGTTACGTTTCTGCCGAAAGAATGTTTTATGGCTTTTTCCACACCGTAATAATCCATTATGTTCACCTTGGTACCTTTATAAAGCTTTAAAATATTCACTTTATCTGGGGCAATGGTGTGTAGAAATGATTCTAATTCTTTAAAATAATCAGCATCATCTACGTAAATACTATTAAATGATTCATTCAATAAATCACGCAGAATAGAGGTGGTTTTATCTAATTCACCTAATACTCTTTGGGGTAGTTTAGTAACTCCTTGTAATGCTGAATGGGCACGTTCCCACTTGTCCAATAGGTTTTTTAGGTCGCGATCTAGTTCGGCAACCTTTTTTCCTTGGGCAACGGTTCGCACAATAATACCAAAGTTCTTAGGCTTGATACTTTTAATTAGTCTTCTTAACCGGTCTTTTTCTTTACGATCTTTCAGTTTTGATGAAACTGAAATTCTGTCGGTAAATGGGACTAATACAATATACCTCCCTGCAATACTTAATTCCAGAGACAGCCTTGGGCCTTTAGTAGAAATAGGTTCTTTGGCTATTTGAACCAAAATCTCTTGGCCTTGTTTTAATACATCCTTAACGTTTCCGCCCTTATCAATATCGGGTTCTAGCTTAAAATTTGCTAAGCTTGAATTTGATGCTCCACCATTTCTTACGATTCGGGTATATTTTTGAACATTATCCGCTAACGGACCTAAGTCAAAATAGTGCAAAAAGCCATCCTTTTCGTACCCAACATCGATAAATGCAGCATTGAGCCCTGGGACGAGTTTTTTTAACCTTCCAATATAAAGGTCGCCCACAGCATACTCACTATCGTTTTTTTCTTGGTGTAATTCAACAAGACGCTTATCTTCTAATAACGCAACTTTGACCTGGCCAGCAGTCACGTTTATAACAAGCTCTTTGTTCACCTTTTTGTTTTTTGTATGGACTGTTCCAATACAACTATCCAAAAGGTAGAAATACAAAATAATGCTACCCCACGAAGAGGTAGCATTATCAAATTAAATGTAAGATGTCCGAAGAGAAATTATTTCTTCTTCTTGTGTCTATTTTTTCTTAGACGTTTTTTACGCTTGTGCGTTGACATCTTATGTCTTTTTCTTTTTTTTCCGCAAGGCATACTTACTGAATTTTTGAAGTTGTTTATAAATTCTACCTCTTTAGTTGCTTTGAAACAGCCAAAGATTATTTGTTCGTTTTTTTTCCCCAGTCTGGGAATAGTGGTGGTGTTTAATTTTTAAAATTAAACAGTTACGTTATCCTTAACTTTGTTCACAAACGTCTTAGCTGGTTTAAAAGCTGGAATATTGTGAGCTGGAATAATGATCGTTGTGTTCTTTGATATATTTCTTCCTGTTTTTTCAGCACGCTCTTTAACGATAAAGCTTCCAAAACCTCTAAAGTAAACATTTTCCCCTTCGCTTAATGCGTCTTTTACAGCTTCCATATAAGCCTCAACTGTTGCTAACACTTGTGCTTTTTCAATTCCTGTTTTATCTGAAACTTGTGATACTATATCTGCTTTAGTCATTTCTAACTCTTTAAAAATTACTTAATTATCTTTTTTAAGGGCGGCAAAGATACTCGTTTTTTTTAATTATGATGCCGATTTTAAGTATATTTTAGCTTTTATGAGTTTTTCGATAAGATTATTGAAATGGTATGATTTAAATCAACGAGATCTACCATGGAGACATACTGATAATCCGTATGTTATATGGGTGGCGGAGGTTATTTTTCAACAGACTAGAATTAGTCAAGGTCTTCCATATTTTCATTCGTTTTTAGAAAAATTTCCATCCGTTGAGCTTTTGGCAGGAGCGAAGGAGGAAGAAGTGCTAAAAAAATGGCAAGGTTTAGGCTATTATTCGCGTGCGAGAAATTTACAGTTTTCGGCTCAATATGTGGTGAACGAATTGGGAGGTCAGATGCCTAAGTCATATAAAGATTTACTTAAACTTAAAGGTGTGGGACCTTATATAGCTGCGGAAATAGCCTCCGTTTGTTTCGGGGAAGTGGTTGCGGCCGTAGATGGAAATGTGCAAAGAGTGCTTTCTAGATATTTTGGTGTAAAAGAGGCTGTAAATTCTACCGTTGGAATGAAAATTATCCAAGCACTTGCCAATGAGCATGTTTCAAAAAGCAGACCTGGGGATTTTAATCAGGCTCTGATGGATATGGGTTCTGCTATTTGTACTCCAAAAGCACCTCGTTGTAAAGAATGTGTATTTGTGGAAGAATGTTGGGCCAGAAAACACAAGGCTACAAATGAGTTACCGGTTAAGGAGAAAAAGGTTAAGGTACGAAAACGCTATTTTAACTATTTGATTTCGGTGGATGGTGATTCTATATATTTAAAAAAGCGTCCTTCTGGGGATGTTTGGCAGGGGTTGTTTGAGCCGTATTTGTTGGAATCGGATAGTGAACTGAATGTTTTGCCTAACCGGAATAAAGATTCGTATTTCGAAATGTATCAGACCAAACGAATTTTGTCACATCAACGATTGTTTATTAAGTTTTGGGCTGTAGGTTTTAATGAGGCTGAATTGGCCACCTTTATTAAGGTAAAAAAGACGGATCTGGATAGTTTTCCCGTTCCAAAATCAATTGAACAATTATTTTTATCTAAGGAGTTCGTGAGTCTTTTTTATTAGACTCATTTAATTAATATTTTTGTGTAAAATATTTTTCATGGCAGGATCTGTAAATAAGGTGATATTAATTGGGCATTTGGGTAATGACCCGGAAGTAAAAGCATTAGAGGGAGGCGTGAGCTTAGCCAGAATTTCTGTGGCTACAACAGAAACCTATACTGATCGTAATACCGGAGCAAAGACTTCAAATACGGAGTGGCATCGTGTTGTGATGTGGAGAGGTTTAGCTAATGTGGCTGAAAAATATTTGAAAAAGGGTTCTCAAGTTTATATCGAAGGAAAATTAAAGACACGATCTTGGGAAGATGAAAATAAGCAGACGAGATATGCTACAGAGATTGTTGCGGATAACATGACTATGTTAGGTAGTCGTCCTGATGGGGTTAATGGAGGTTCTTCTCCTCAAACTCAAACGCAACAAGTGCCAACGGCTCAAAAACCAGCTCCACCAACTGGTGGGGTTAATTTATCTTCAGATGATGAAGATGACTTGCCATTTTAAAATAAAGCATTGGACCCCTTAAATACCATTCAAATACTGCTGGTTAATGCGGCCGGTTTAACCGGGGTTACCGCTGCTATGACAATGGCTTTGGTGGGATTGTTGGTTCTTTCGGCTATGGTTTCTGGATCCGAAGTGGCGTTTTTTTCGCTTTCTCCGAGTTTAATTCAACAGTTAAAGGAATCTCAAAATAGCCTTTCAGAACTCATTTTGAATTTATTAGAAAAACCTAGGGAGTTATTAGCAACAATCTTGATTTTTAATAATTTTATTAATGTTGCCGTAATTTTATTGTCATCCCTTATTTCCGATAGTATTTTTTCACCCGAAGATTTGAATTTGCTGGGATGGGTAGTTTCGGGTTCCGCTCAAGTCTTCTTTGTTAATGTGGTACTTATTACATTTATCCTATTAGTTTTCGGTGAAGTGGTGCCTAAAGTATATGCTGCTCGTGAGCCGTTAAAGTTGCTCCGTATAACTGCTCCATTTATGAATGTGGTGAATATCTTCTTTGTACAAACGGGATTGACTCCATTGCTGGTTAAATCTACGAATGTTTTTAAGTTGGAATCAAAAAATAATTCCGCTCAAGTTACGGTAGACGATTTGCAGCATGCCCTAGAATTAACCAGTGATGAGGATGCCGAATCCGAGGATAAAAAAATATTAGAAGGCGTTGTAAAGTTTGGGAATACCGATGTGAAACAGATTATGGTGCCTAGGGTTCAATCTGTATTGATTGAAATTGAAACCCCCTTTTTAGAGGTAATAAAAATTATTAAAGAAACCCAATTTTCTCGAATACCTATATATGAGGATAGTGTGGATGTAATAAAGGGAGTGCTTTACGCAAAAGATTTGTTGCCGCATTTGGATGAGTCAACTATGGATTGGCAGTCTTTGATACGCCCGCCATTTTTTGTGCCTGAGAATAAAAAACTGGATGATTTGTTAAAGGAGTTTCAAAATAGAAAGATTCATTTGGCTATGGTGGTCGATGAATATGGTGGGATCTCCGGTTTGGTGACTTTGGAGAATGTTATTGAAGAAATTGTGGGTGATATAACCGATGAGTTTGACGATGATGACCTTTATTTTTCGAAAATTTCAAAAGATTGTTTTGTGTTCGAAGGACAAACTTCTTTGATAAATATGTATCGGGCCTTAAGCGTAGAAGGAGATAGTTTTGAAAATCACAAAGGGGAAGCGGATAGTGTTGCTGCTGTCTCTTATACACATCTGACGCTGCCGACGATCTAC
>CAJXPI010000210.1 GCA_913057875.1 uncultured Flavobacteriales bacterium | reverse complement strand
GTATAAGAGACAGCGGTAACCGCTACGAAAACCAAGCCTGCGATACACACAAAGCCGTAAAATCCATTCCGTATTTTCACTACGAAAACTTTGATGAGTTTTTCAAAAACCTTCCCAAAGGCGCCCGGTTAGTGGGAGTAGAACTAACCGATACCGCAGAAAGTCTAGAAACCTTCAACCACCCCAGACGTTGCGTATACTTATTAGGCGCAGAAGATCACGGACTCAGCAAAAAAGCCCAGGAAAAAGCACATTTCTTAGTCAAGTTTGACTCTGTAAAAAGCTTGAATGTAGCCGTAGCGGGTAGTATTGTGATGTATGATAGAAAGTTAGCTAAGGGGAGGCAGTAGCATCCGCCACTCGGCCTTCGAGACAATCGGCCTTGCCGATCCCTCAGGCACCTTCGTGGCTTAATTTACAGAAAAAAACCTCAGGCACCTTTGCCTTTTAATCCTTGAAAAGTTGATTACTGTTATTTGCGTTTATCTTTCCATTAGAAAAAAGACATTAAATTTAAAGAAAATTAAAGGTCCCTGAGGGATCGGCTGAGCCGATCGTCTCGAAGGGCCGGGTTATGAAATCCTATACGTACATACTGAAATGTGATGATAATTCCTACTACACAGGTAGTACCAAAGATTTAGATCTTAGACTTAAACAGCATCAAGGGGGAGAAGGTTCGAAACATACGAGCAACCGTTTACCTGTTGAATTGGTTTATGTTGAGATTTTCGATAGAATTGACCATGCTTTCGAAAGAGAAAAGCAAATCCAGAAATGGAGCCGTAAAAAGAAAGAAGCTTTAATAAATGGCGAGTTTAACAAATTAACAGAGTTGTCTAAATCATATCGATGTAAATGAGATTTCGGCCCATAGGCCTTCGAGACAATCGGATTTCATCCGATCCCTCAGGCACCTTTGGGCCTGTTTTTTATGAGATACTCTTCAAGGATTAGTAAGTTAAGGCCCCTGATTGGTTTAGATTTGGTCATTAATAGTTTTGCTAGTAAAGATTTCTATGGATAGCAAAAGATAAAGGCCCCTGAGGGATTTTATCAGCAGGGCTGATAAAATTGTCTCGAAGGGACCGATTATCCCGCAAATACTTCAGCTATCACAATATCCCTTTCCACTCCAAGTTATTAATGTAATATCGTAAAGTTCAAGTTTTTTCTCTGCTACGAAAAAGAACGAAAGTGATGGTTTTAGCAGGGGAGGAATGTACTTTTTCTAACCCTTTCAAAACGCTAAATGGGCGATACCCATTCCAAAACTTTCGTTTCATAAATGAATGAAGTAGCAAAGAAACAAACGGAATGAAACTAACAGAAAGTTATTTTAAAGAAAGAAAAGAAGCCAATTGGGTGACCAAAATGTTTTGGTGGTTATCAGGGGCAGATCCTAAAATACTAGATCACTCGCCCTATTCAGATCACGTAAAATATTTTGGATTAGGCGGCATTGTTCTCGCCACAGGGGTATTAGCGGCTCTATCTGGAGGTTATGCTTTTTACACCGTTTTTTCATCCACTCCCATAGATAGTGCGGTTTCAAGTATTGATCCATACGCCTTATTTCAAGCGGCAATTTTCGGATTGATTTGGGGATTGATTATTCTAAACCTAGACCGATTCATTATTTCAAGCAGCGGCATTGGCGATGGATCAGGTAGAATTACCAAAAAGACATTGATTCATGCTTCTCCTAGAATCTTTATGGCGGTGGTGCTGTCAATAGTGATTGCGGCCCCTTTAGAATTACGCATCTTCGAATCGGAAATTGAAGCGGAATTATTCAAAATGCAAAAAGAGCAATTACTGGTTTTGAATGAAATAACAAATACCGAATACGCCCAACGGGTAGATGAGGTAGCGGTTAAAAGAACCAATTTAGAAAATGCCATCACCCAACAAGAAGAACTCATAAAAGCGCAAGAAATCAAATACCAAGAAGAAATTGCTGGCCGAGTATCCGGAATTCCAGGAGCGGGGAGTGCCGCCAAATCTATCCGGGTGTATTTAGATGAGGTGCTAAAACCAGACCTCGCCCAGCTCAAAGTCACCAATGAACCCCAAATTGCCAAACTATGGCTCCAAACCGATTATTTAAAAGCAGAAAAGGTTCAAGCCTACGCCATCAATAAAACGCAAGTCCAAAAAATGGATGGCTTACTGCAACGATTAATGATTGCCCATAAAATTGCCGGCTGGAAATTAACATGGTTAATCCGCTTAATATTTATTGTCATTGAAACGGCCCCCATTTTATTTAAAATGATGATGCGCAATGAAGTGTATGAAGCACTCCATGAAAACCTAAAACGCCATATTTTGAAAGAGGAGTTGGAAGAGGAAAGGGACGTGCTTACAAATAAACCGGCCCTTCGAGACGTTTGAGCATAGCTCAAACCCTCAGGGACCTTTGTTTCTCCTTCTATATTAGATTGTAAATGTGTCAATCCCACTAATCCTTCCTGCGTCAGGATTTCTCCCTCTACTCCAAGGGAGAAAATGAAAAGCATTTTCAGAGAGGTTGCGGTAGCAACCGATCAATGCACGGCAATATCAAATAACCTTAATGAACAACTGAGTATATAATAAAAGAAGAATGACCGACAGGGGGATTGAACTTCGGACTCCCGACTCCCGACTTCCCTCTTCCAACACCAACCCTTATCTTTACCACCAATAAAATCACACAAGCATGAAATTAAAATTACTTTTTGTTTTTCTGGTACTATCCAATTGGGTGTTGGCGCAAACGGAGAATCTTCCAAACGCCATGACCCCAGATGAGGTAAAAGCCATTCCAGCTTACAATCAGTCAAGAGCCGCTACCGGAATTACCGTGCCGCCAAGCAGTGCGGTACGTACTATGGCCGAGTGGGAAGAAATACAATCGCTGGTAATTGCCTGGGAAGGGTACTCGGGTATACTGAGTCAAATAACAGATATTGCCCAAGAAGAGTGTGAGGTCATTATTGTGTGTGATGATTCTAACATCGTAAAAAACGTATTAACCGGTAACGGGGTGCCCTTGCATAATGTGAGTTACATTGAAACGGCCAGCAACTCTATTTGGATGCGTGATTATGGGGGTAATACCGTGTATAAAAACGAAGTAGATTCGTTGTATTTAGTAGATTGGATTTACAATCGCCCACGCGCAGCTGATGATGAGGTTCCTGATGCCGTGGCTAATTTCAAAAACATACCCTTGTATCAAACTACCCAAGCGCCATATTCGCTGGTGCATACTGGGGGTAACTTTATGACCGATGGTTTTGGCACCGGATTTTCTTCTAATCTGGTATTGGATGAAAATGCAGCGGGAGGTTTATTTAACCCAGAAAATTTAACCGAAGCGCAGATTGATCAGCGCATGAATTTATTTATGGGCATTGATGAATACATCAAAATGGAGGTGTTGCCCTATGATGGAATTCATCATATTGATATGCACATGAAATTGCTAGATGAAGAAACCCTCTTGGTGAGTGAGTATCCTACCGGAGTAGCTGACGGACCGCAAATTGAGCTCAATTTAGATTACGTGGTCAATAATTTCAACTCCACATTTGGAACGCCCTATGAGGTGGTGCGTATTCCAGTACCTCCAAGTACTTCGGGTGCGTATCCAGATAATGGGGGCTTTTACCGCACCTACTCTAATCAGGTATTTGTCAATAAAACGGTTATTGTTCCTACCTACCGAACCGAGTATGATACCATTGCTCTTCGTATTTTAAGAGAAGCCATGCCGGGCTATAATGTGGTGGGTATTGATTGCGATACTGATCCTAATAATATTATTCGCCAAAGTGGGGCCATTCATTGCATTACGCGTGCGGTGGGAGTGGCAGAGCCATTATTGATTTCGCACCAACGCTTGCGAGATACAGATAACACGGTGACTAATTATACGGTGAGCGCCTATATGAATCATGTTTCGGGTATTGCTAGCGGCACCTTATTCTGGACCACCGATACCGCTATGGGTTATACTTCGGTACCCATGTTAAGTACTGGAAACGGAAACTGGGAAGCACAAATTCCTGCGCAACCATTAGGGAGTCAAGTATATTACTACGTGAAAGGGCAAGCTAATTCAGGTAAAGAGCAAGTTCGTCCTATAGTTGCCCCTTTAGGGTACTGGAAATTTAAAGTAACCGCTCCTAATGGAATTTCAGAATTAGCCGATCAAGTAAATATGGAACCTATATTCCCCAATCCATCCCATACGGTAGCGTGTGTTTCTATTGCGTCCAATCAAAATACGCTAGCAACCATTCAAGTACGGGATATGTTAGGCAGAAATGTATATGACGTATACCAAGGCCATGTATCTACTGGAAAAAGTAAATTCCTAATCCCCACCGAGAATTTCTCCATAGGCATTTACATGGTGGTATTAAAAGTGGGTGAAACTACCCAAATCCAAAAACTGGTAGTGAAGTAGTTTGGTGAAATAGGGGGTCAATCCCCCTAAATTTTTCGAGCACCTTTAAAAATGGATTTTTTGCTACCGCAATAAATTTTGAATTTACGATGTAAATTCTCCCTCCTCCAAGGGAGAAAATGAAAAGCATTTTCAGAGAGGTTGCGGTAGCAACCGAATATTTAAGAAACCGAGAGCGCAGCGACAGGGGGATTGACCACCCATCTCCCCACTCCTAAACCAAAGGTCCCTGAAAAATCGGTGGGTTAGAAATACTTGTCCATAACCTTGTCGAAGAGTCTGGTAGAGCTGCCATTTCAAATTATAAAAATTGAACGCTAATAGGTGGGTGAAATAGCAGAAATTGTACTAATTTTTCAATTGTTTATTGAGAAACCATCGAAATACATGGTTATCAAAAATTTAAAAAAGAATATCATGGATAAAAAAGCGTTACGTCCAGTAATTAAAACGATTGATTACGAGCAATCTATGAACCCTTTCGAGCAATTTCAAAATACGGTGTTACGTCCTATTCTCAAGCTGCAAAATGATTTGATTATGTCGCTTTTTGCAAACCATACTGCAAATAGAAACAAAGGATTTGAAGCGATGGCGGTGCAGCAAAAAGTAG
>CAJXPI010000209.1 GCA_913057875.1 uncultured Flavobacteriales bacterium | reverse complement strand
CATTGATACTATCCCATTTTGCTGGCAAATCAACCTCCTCCACAGTAATAAGTTTTGCGTCATAAACTTGTTGCAGTTTAGTTTCAACATTTAATAATTCGCAAGTATCGTGTTTAGAATGTAATGGAGAACAGGGAGTTGATGTTTCATCATTTGCAACGGATAATTGAACTTTATTGGGTTCAGTCGAAACCTCTCGACAGCACACCAGAGTTATAATTATTATCAAAAAGGGAAATAGGTTCTTCATTTGCTAAATCTAATATTTACTCTTTCAATCGCCAAGGTGGATTCACACGGTTTTCACCTGCATAATATAAAATGATGTGGTTTCCATCGTTATCACGTACATGTGCTTCACGCCATAACCAGGGTTTATCGTTAGGTGTCTCATCAAACTCAATACCCTTTGCTTGAAGTTCTTTTACCGTTTGATCTAAATCTTCACATTCAAAATAGATGTGGATTCCGTTTCCAGTAGGTAAATGATCTACCTCAGAAATAGAAAAAGTGCTATTTCCATCCGGACAAATAAATCGCGCATAATGAGAGGTTGACTTTACAATAAGCTGCAAACCAAGAGCTTCATAAAAGGGAATAGCCTTTTCTACATTTAATGATGGTACGGTAATTTGGTTGAGATTCATCTGTTATCATTACAAATTTAAATGCGAAAAGCTAAAACAATTTGAACGAACTGTTTCCTTTACGCATCAAAAAAGGGAGCTCGAAAGCTCCCTTTTTACCTCACCGTGCATTCCTGAAGTTTTAAACCTAACTTTTAAAAGGGTGTGGTCATGAAATGTTTTACTCCTTTACCAGTCTTAGAACCTGCGCTCCATTTTCGGTCATTATTGTAGCAAAATATATCCCAGAGGTCCAATTATTTGCCGAAATAGAAATAATCCCTGAATCGGTAATTAATTGTTCCTTCAACTTACCTGCAATATCATACACAAAAACGGTTACGTTTTTCAAGTTGGGGTTTTCAATTTGCACCCTTTCCTGTACTGGATTTCCCAAAAGGGCAAATTCTTGATTTTGTGAAAGTTCTTCCGCACTGTTAGGCATGGGTCCAGAATAATGAAAGGAAACCGAATCACTAGGATACCATTGACCAAAATAATGAACGGTTGAAGATTTCCCCGTTATTTTATGACCATTTGCTTTGTAAGCAATTGGCAACAAAATTTTAGTTGAAGAAATTGTATTATCAAACTCAAAAAAGGTATTTCTACGGTTCATCCACCCCGTTGGCTCCCAGAAGTACTCATTGGTTTCCAACAAGTTTTCGGATGAATAATGACTCTCTAGTTTAAAAACATTCACCCAGGAATTTTGCAACCATTCTTGATAAGAAAATAAAACCTCTCTATCTTCTGCATCATAAGCAAAGGAATAATGGTAAGAGCTTTGCCATTGAGAATTAATAAAGGAGTAAGTATTAACCTCCTCAACTTGCCCATGGGCATTTAAGCTAAAAACGTATTTGAACATAGGTTCAGCAACTCCCGATACATATTGATAACCTCGCTGTTCGAGCAGGTTTCCATTTCCATCAAAAATGAATTCATTATACCCTGATATTTCCCAAGCTCCTCCCACGTGAGTATATAAACTATCTACTCTAGAATTACCCTGCGCGCCAAAATAATACATGGTTTTAAAGTCTTCTACATACTGACTTCCATCCCAATTTTTAGTTATCATAGATTCGATTTCTCCGGATTCCTTATATTCTGTTATTTCCTGGTAAACCTGATATGTTTCATGAAAATGTGACTCAATACCTTCAGAGGGGTAGTAGATAAATTTATTAATCTCTGAAGGAAACCAAGCCTCTAATTGAATATCATAGGCTTGACTAACGGTAGAATCTAATTGATGACTTTTATTTCTTTTGTCCCAATCATCATCAGGCATAATATTATGCGTTATCCGCCAAATATCGCCAGAATTAAATGGCTCTGAAACGCTGTTCTGAGCCCAACACGAAACAGCTAATGTTAAGCTGCATAATAGTAAAAGAGTTTTCATTGCATATAGATTTAATGAATAAATAATTTATTCTCTATAGCAGCGTTTTTCAAAACTACCTCGTATCATTCTTGAAAACCACGGTTTTTTATGTGAGTTAACCATTTACTTGACAAACGGTTACATAAAAAGCTTCAACGGACTAAATTGCGTTTAAATATCTTAACTTTTCCGGTTTAAAGAATAGTTTTAATTAAACAAAGGGATTTCTTCTTCTTTTTAAATGGCCTTTATTGCTCTAATTCCTCGATACAAATAATAAATAATAAACACTTTTAGAAACAGACCATTTACCGGGTTATTTCCAGATTCAGCATTTAAGTATAAAGAAGCTATCGCATCAACTATAATGATTAAGATAATAAGCCAAATAGACCATGCAAATTTCTTAAAAGCTCCGACAGATAAGATAATAATGACTAATCCAATGGCTGCACTATACCAGTCTAAACCCCTTTTCACAAAAAAGTCGAGTGCATACACCTCAGCCAACACACTGCTTAGAATGGTAAAACCACCTACAAAAACTCCCAATTTAACCGCTTGACCCAAGCGCTCATGTGGGTCTGAGCTCGAACCGGGAACTACGATTCCGTCTAGAAGAACCACTAACTCAGGAGAAAATTTTCCCTCCAATTTAAAACTCAATTCTCTATTATCAACTAGCTTAAAGGCCCCTCCTTTTTGGAGTTCCTTTACCCCATTCATCTCACCCACAAACTCTCCTTGATAGTAGGCTTTAAAGCTTTTCCAATTAAACTTCCATCTTATTTCTATGGTTTCAGTTTCCTCCTCGTTCAAGTAAAATACTTTTTTAGGCATAAGCTATGATATAAAATATATTTTTAGATTATTTCAAAAGATTAGTTATCGATTTAGTATATAGGTAACAGATTGAGCTCTTCCATCATATTCTTTACCCCTAAAATAAAACTTAAGCGTCTCATACTTTGTTCCTCCGCAACTTGTACGTGCTTGGACGGGTTTAAAAACTACTTTGAATTCATCAACTTGGGCATTTCCATATTTGAAATAATACACTTTGTAATTTAATTGGTCAAAACGATCCTCTTCTAATTCACAATTAAAAAAGGAAAAAGTAATTAACTTTCGAAAAGGATTGGCATCTATCTCTACCGGTTGATTTAAGGAATCAACAATTTGAAACTCCTCCAAATTATACACATTTATAAAAACGTTGGTATCTGCATAACCCCTTATATCAAAATTATAAGAAACACCACATACCGAACCTTCTTCCATATCGTCACACTTATCTCGACACGAGGTCACTGCCAAAAGGCTACATGAAAATAATATGAGAAAAAATGACTTCAATGACTAGGTTTGGAAATGTAATTTACTGGAGTTTGTACGAATATCCTAATTGAAATATGAATGCGATATCCTCACCTGCTTGAACCCAATGGGCCTCTCTGAAAGTGTTTAATGGGTCTGTCCAGAAAAAGGAAGGGGTTAACATCAAACGTGATTTATCGCCTAGACCATACGTGATCAGTCCCCCACCAGATACACTCATGTAGTTAGAAACTCCTCGTTTACCTTCATACCAATCTTCATTAATATAGTTTTCACGGGTCATTCCCATTCCAAAATAATAACCTATGCTAAACTTCTTACCCGTATTTAAATGTTCCAACATTAAAGAAGTGGTTAGGGTGTTAATCTGCCCACGCCCTGAATACCAAGTAGCTTCCTTTTTGGTCGTATATAAGGTACTCACATTCATTAAATTTAAACGCACCCCAAAATAACAGTCTTTCGGTGTAAACTTTATATGCGTTCCAACTACCATGGATGGATTAAAATCATGTACCGCACTTTCTGCCGTTGCTTCGCCAATGTATGATATTCCAGTACCGGCTTCAAAGCCCATAGAGAGAGATTGAGAATGTACGATGCCCGCCATAGCAAAAAGGGCACAAAAAAGTGTGAGTAGTTGAATAGGTAATTTCATAAAAAGTTGTTCGTTATTCAATGCTTACATCATTGACGGTTATTCATAGGTTTTGGTTGTTTACTTCTTTACGGAATAACTCCAAATGTAACTCCCTATTTCTTTTAATCCCATTTTTTTTGTGAACATCAATAAATTAATCCCTTTAGTTAGAATATATTGGTCGTGCCTAAAACAGAATCAAACCATATTGAAATGAATAAATTCACTGCTATTATTTTATTGCTCCTACTTATTTTGGTCACCTTTCCGGTATTTTTCATTACCATTCCCGTATTATTCTACCTATACAACTCTTTAGTAAAAAAGAATAATCAGGTGGATTTTGCCTTTAGTCAAGTAGATGTTATGTTGAAGAAGCGTAGCGACTTAATTCCGAATGTGATTGCGGCTGTCAATAAAATTATGACCCACGAAAAAGATTTATTAGAACGTATCACGGAAATACGAACCAGCATTAATAACCCTGGGTTAACTAGCGAAAAACGTTTTGAATTAGAGAATGAAATTGGGTCTTTGTTAGGGCAGGTTTCGGTGAATATGGAAAACTACCCCGAGTTAAAGTCCAATGAAAACATGTTGCACTTGCAACGCACTCTTAATGAAACCGAAGAACAAATTAGTGCATCAAGAAGAATGTATAATGCGGCTGTGGTGGCTTTCAATACCAGCATACAAAGTATTCCTACCAACATGATTGCGGCTCTTTCATCGTATCAACCCAAAACGTATTTTGAGGCTAGCGAACAAGATAAAGCGAACCCTTCAGTTAAAAATCTATTTGGGGTGTAATGGAGCCAGAATTACTTTCTTACTTAAGTGAGGCTGCCATAAAACTAGAAAAAAGACGCAAGGGACTCACCTTCTTAAATACCTTTTACCGATTCTTAGCCAAGCCTATTGCGTATTTAGTTGTAGCGGCCACGGTGGTTTTATTTGTTATGGCCATTTTTTTGCCTCCTTTTGTAATTTGGGCTTTTGTGGCACTAGTTGCATACTTTCTTTTAAAATCAATTCCTGATCCTGCCGTAGTTTACCTGCATCATATTAAAGATAAAATTC
>CAJXPI010000208.1 GCA_913057875.1 uncultured Flavobacteriales bacterium | reverse complement strand
TCTACACAGAGTAGATCGTCGGCAGCGTCAGATGTGTATAAGAGACAGCAGTTATCGTATGCATTTCCATTTATTTCCTTCAAAGATATAAATAACATAACCCAAACAAAAAAAGACCGAACTCTAGAGAGAACGGTCTTCAATACTTTTGACAAAAAGCTAACTACCTAGCGCTTGTGTCTTGGCTCGTCAGATACAGAAATTCTTTTTCTTCCTTTAGCTCTTCTACGTGCTAAAACTCTACGACCATCTTTTGATGACATACGCTCGCGAAATCCGTGTTTGTTTTTACGCTTTCTTTGTGACGGTTGAAATGTTCTTTTTGGCATAACTTATATTTTTCCTTTGTGTCTCTTCCAAAACACAAATACTTGTTGTTCAAAATTTGGACTGCAAATGTACTGTAAAAACTTTTTTCTACAAGCGAAAATTTGAAAATTATTTTCGCTTTTTTGAGCCCTTCTGAAATATCTATCAAAAGTAGGTAATACTCTCATTTTTCGAGTAGGAAACTTCACGAATACCTATTTTTGCGCACTTAAATTTTACACTGTGTTTTCACCAAGGAATAAGAAAAAAGATACTATCAAGTTAAAAAAGGGTGCGTGGAAAAAAGCCATGCGCATTTTTGCATACTTTAAACCCTACAAACTCAAGTTCGGGATAGGGATGTTCATTCTTATTTTTGGGAGTTCACTTTCTATGTTGTTTCCTGCATTAGTAGGTAAACTCATTGATGCCGTTAATGGAGAACCCATTGAATTTTTAGGCTATACCTTTTACGGAATCAATTCTTTAGCGGCAGCACTTCTATTACTTTTCACAATACAAGCCATATTTGCCTTTTTTAGAATTTACCTTTTTAGTGATGTTACAGAACGGGTTTTAATGGCGTTACGTAAAGACACCTACACCCACTTGCTGTCTTTACCCATGAATTACTTTACTAGTAAACGTGTGGGAGATTTAAACAGTAGAATTTCAAACGATATAGCTCAAATACAAGAAACCTTTACCATAGTAATAGCAGAGCTTATTCGCCAGTTTTTAACCTTAAGTATTGGTATCGCAGCACTGACTTATTATTCGTTTAAACTGACTTTAATAATGTTGGGTTCTTTACCTGTGGTAATTCTCATAGCAGTGGTCATTGGAAAAAAGGTAAAAGGATTTTCTAAAAACACGCAATCTTCCATTTCCGACTCTAACGTAATTGTAGAGGAAACATTAACGGCCATTCAAAGTGTAAAAGCATTTGCCAACGAGTATTTTGAAATCAATCGTTACTCCAATAAGGTAGATGAAGTTCGTAAAATTGCCATGCGTGGCGTTTATGCACGTGGATTCATGAGCAGCTTTATCATATTTGCCATTTTTGGAGCTTTTATTCTAGTAATATGGCAAGCTGCTAAGTTGATGGAGACAGGCGACATGACCATGGGTGATTTAACCACCTTTTTATTCTATACCATTTTCGTAGGCGCATCCATTGGAGGATCTGCTGATCTTTATTCACGTTTACAAAAAGGGGTGGGTTCTACCGAAGATCTTTTAGACATTTTCAATGAAGACACCGAACAACTAGAATTAACGCATAAACCAGAAAAGCTTCAAAACTTTAAGGGCGAAATTGCATTCAAAGACGTTTCTTTCCACTACCCTTCTCGTCCAGAGATTGAGGTATTGAAAAACATATCATTTTCCATAAACACCGGTGAACGCCTTGCTGTGGTTGGCCAATCTGGCGCTGGAAAATCTACCCTAGTTTCATTGATCATGCGATTTTTTGAAGCGCAATCTGGAAGTATTAAAATGGATGCTAAAAACATTCAAGAATACGATCTTTCTCAATTACGTAATGAAATGGCCATTGTACCTCAAGAGGTTATTTTATTTGGGGGTACTATCGAAGAAAACATCGCTTATGGAAACCCAGAAGCCTCTTTAGAAGAAATTAAAACGGCTGCGCAAAAAGCAAATGCGTTAGATTTCATTCAATCTTTTCCTGAAGGATTTGACACACTTGTTGGAGAAAGAGGAATCCAGTTATCTGGCGGACAAAGACAACGAATAGCCATTGCCCGTGCCGTTCTTAAAGATCCTAAGATTTTAATACTGGATGAGGCTACCTCATCATTAGATAGCGAATCAGAAAAACTGGTTCAAGATGCTCTAGACCAATTAATGTTAGGCAGAACTTCTATTGTTATTGCTCACCGCTTATCCACAATTAGAAAAGCCAATCAGATATTAGTAATGAAAGATGGGACCATCGTAGAAAGAGGAACCCACCAAGAATTAATTGAAATTGAAAACGGCACCTACAAAAACCTGAATGAATTGCAGGTTACCATAGGTTAAGAGAGCCCTTATCCTTCGCGTTCAATAATATTAAGCAAGTACTGACCATAACCGCTTTTTACCAAGGGAGTTGCCACGGCCTTTAGTTGCTCTTGATCAATGTATCCCATTCTATAGGCTACTTCTTCAATAGCTCCAATTTTCAGTCCTTGTCTGTCTTCTATTACACGAACAAATTCACCTGCCTGCATTAAAGAATGAAATGTTCCTGTATCTAACCAGGCAGTTCCTCTATCCAGTACAGAGACTTTAAGCTTACCTCTTTTCAAGTACTCTTGATTTACAGTGGTTATTTCTAACTCACCTCTATCACTAGGCTTAATGGTTTTAGCTATTTCTATGACATCATTATCATAAAAATACAATCCTGGTACCGCAAAGTTTGATTTTGGGTTTTCTGGTTTTTCATCAATGGACTTTACTGAACCATCTGTATCAAAATCAACTACCCCGTATCTTTCAGGATCGTTCACATAATAGGCATAAACTACTCCCCCATCTGGATCACTATTCCCTTGAAGGATTTTACTCATTCCAGAACCGTAAAAAATGTTATCCCCTAAAACAAGAGCCACTTTATCCTTACCTATGAACTCCTCACCAATAATAAATGCTTGAGCTAATCCATCTGGAGAAGGCTGCACCGCATACTCAATCTTACACCCAATTTGAGAACCATTACCTAACAGTTTTTCAAAGAACGGAAGGTCATGAGGAGTAGAAATAATCAAGATTTCATTAATCCCTGCCAGCATCAAAGTAGATAGCGGATAATAAATCATAGGCTTATCATAAATAGGCATCATTTGCTTACTCATGGCCAAGGTCAATGGATGCAATCTCGTTCCGGAACCTCCGGCTAATATTATTCCTTTCATAATGGTTGATTTAAACTTGGGTGAACGAAAATATGCCAACGACACACTTCACCCAAATAATTACGGCAAAGAAAAAGGAAGCTATTTCAAACTTCCCTCATTCAATATATTTTATTAACGATTAATAAGCATTCTCCTCTCCCCTAGCTCCATTTACAACAGTTTTGTAAATGATTTTTAAGTCTAGGAAGAAATTCCAATTTTCAATATAAAAACGATCTAAGGTAATTCTACCTTTTATTTCATGTTTGGTTTTAGTCTCTCCTCTAAACCCCATGGTTTGCGCCAATCCAGTTATTCCTGGCTTTACATAGTGACGTAACATGTAACGGTCAACAATATTAGAAAACTCCATGGTATGCTTCACCATATGCGGACGCGGACCAACTACCGACATATCGCCCAATAAGACATTAAAGAATTGCGGAAGTTCATCAATACTTGTTTTACGAATAAATGCTCCCACCATGGTAATTCTTGCATCACCTTTAGTAGCCTGTTTAGAATTACTATCGGTATTTACCGCCATAGATCTAAACTTGTAACAGTCAAAATCTTCGTTATTAATACCCGAGCGCTTTTGTTTAAACAATACCGGTCCTTTAGATTCCCATTTAATAAGTAATGCCATTAATGGCATCAACCAAGATAAAACTCCCACAATAACCAGCAATGAAAACACAATATCAAATGCCCTTTTCAATGATGAATTTACAATATCATCCAAGGCAATTTCCCGGTGCACTAAAATGGGCTGGAAGCCCACATAATCAAGCTTTAAGTTACTAGCTAGAAAACCAGAAAAGTTCGGAACAATTCTAATTTTGATTAAGTTGTTATCGGTAAAGTCTACAATTTCATTAAACTCCTGATTACTGAAAGTACCCGCACTAATAAATACCTCGTTAATCTCTTCTTCAACCGATTTTTTCTTAAACTCCTCTAGATCAAAACTCTTCTTCGGAACCAATCCTTTGAATCGATACCCCAATTCAACAGAGTCATTAAAGGTCTTTTTTAAATTTTTCGTATCCGCAGTTTCGCCTAATAGAAGAACATTTCGATAGTTTTTCCCCAAAGAGCGGTATTGCTTCATAATCTTAATAGACGCAACTCTAAAAATCACGACACTGATAAAGAAAGCAAAATGAAAAATGAAATAAAACTTTAAGTCCATAGAGCTTTTCAAAATGGACTGTTGCATCATGATATTAGTTCCCAAGAAAATAAACGCCAAACGACTTACATTTTGAATAGTCTTTGGAATCCTAGAAAACCTTCTTACTCTATATTGACCAAATAAATAAATAGAAATAAACCAAGCCAATAGGGATACAATAACATTTTGGGCTAAAATTTCATGTCCTAATAAGGTAACAATTAGGAACCAACAAACCTCCAACAGAAGAATATCTGCCAGGATTTGTAACGGAAACAAAAATTTAGAATATTTCATATTCTTTTCAGGTTGTAGATAATTGTAAACATTGACAACAAGGGGTTTTGGTGCAATGTTCAGGCTTCTCTTAATTCACTTTAAATAATAACATAACAATAAACGTACAAAGTTGGGTGAAGGTTGGGTGAAATTATTTTTTTCCCGAAATTAAATTTCTTTCAACATTTTCTCTAAACTATTCCTCCAATAGGGTATTTGAAAATTCAAATTATTTACAACTTTTGTTTTATCCATCACACTATACTTTGGACGTGCCGCGGGAGTTGGATATTCCCTTGTTGAAATTGGGTTAACTTGGATATCTACATTTTTTAATTCGAAAATAGCCTTTGCAAAATCAAACCAACTGGCAACACCTGAATTACTAAAGTGGTAAACACCATAATCGGAACTACCATCATTAATTCTGTCTCTTATACACATCTCCGAGCCCACGAGACTCCTGAGCATCTC
>CAJXPI010000207.1 GCA_913057875.1 uncultured Flavobacteriales bacterium | reverse complement strand
GTCTCGTGGGCTCGGAGATGTGTATAAGAGACAGACGTAAACAAACGGGTGCAGGAATGATGGACTGTAAAAAAGCTTTAGTTGAGGCTGAAGGTGATGCAGAAAAAGCTGTCGAAATTCTAAGATTAAAAGGTCAGAAAGTGGCTGCGAAGAGAGGTGACAACCAAGCTAGTGAAGGTTTAGCTGTTGCTTTAGATAACGGTACTAACGGTGTTGTTATTCGTTTAAACTGTGAGACTGATTTTGTTGCTAAGAATGATAATTACAACGAGCTTGTAACTAAATTAGCTACAATCGCATTGAATACAGAATCTAAAACTATTGAAGAGTTGAAATCTCAAGATTTTGACGGTTTAACAGTTGAAACTGCTATTACTGATCAAATTGGTAAAATCGGTGAAAAATTAGATTTAACTGCTGTTACTTTTATTTCAGCTGATAGTGTTGTTGCATACAATCACCCAGGTAACCAAGTAGCTACATTAGTAGGTATGAACCAAGCGGGTGACTCTGTTGTTGCTGCAGGTAAAGATGTTGCTATGCAAGTAGCTGCAATGAACCCAGTAGCGTTAAACAAAGATTCTATTCCTCAATCAGTTATTGATAAGGAATTAGAAATTGGTAGAGAGTTAGCTATTCAAGAAGGGAAACCAGAGGCTATGGCAGATAAAATTGCTCAAGGTCGTTTAGGTAAATTCTTCAAAGAAGCTACTTTATTAGATCAAGACTTCATTAAAGATAACAAATCATCTGTTCAGAAATACTTAAATTCTGTAAGCAAAGGACTTACAGTAACTGAGTTTTCAAGAGTAGCGTTATCATAATTTGATATCACATTAAAAAAGAGAGATTGTTTCAATCTCTCTTTTTTTTGTCCTAATTTTCGCAAATCGTATCATATTCAATTATTTATAATGAAATTTAAAAGAGTTCTTCTCAAATTAAGTGGTGAATCGCTTCTAGGTGACAAGCAATTTGGTATTGACCACAATCGTTTATCAGAATATTCAAAAGAAATCAAAGAACTGTCCGATGCGGGTGTTGAAGTCGCTATCGTTATTGGTGGAGGTAATATTTTTAGAGGAATTCAGGAAGAGGACGGAGCTATTGACCGTGTGCAGGGTGACTACATGGGTATGTTAGCTACTATGATTAATAGTATGGCATTGCAGTCTTCTTTAGAAGCCTTAGGAGTTACTACACGTTTACTGTCGGCTATTAAAATGGAACAAATTGCGGAGCCATTTATTAAGCGAAAAGCTACACGTCATTTAGAAAAAGGTCGTGTAGTAATTTTTGGTGCTGGTACTGGAAATCCTTATTTCACAACCGATACCGCTGCCGCTTTACGTGCAAGTGAAATTGGTGCTGAAGTAATGTTAAAAGGTACACGTGTAGATGGTATTTATACCGCAGATCCTGAAAAGGACCCAACGGCTACTAAATACGAAACCGTAGGTTACCAAGAATGTATTGATAAAGGATTAAGCGTAATGGATCTTACCGCTTTTGCTTTATGTAAAGAAAACGGTTTACCTATTATGGTTTTCGATATGGATTCTGGAGGGAACTTATTGAAAGTGGTAAAAGGAGACAATATCGGTACGCTAGTAAAATAATTCCGATTTAAGAATTTGAAAGCCGCTTTTAGCGGCTTTTTTTGTGTCCGCTTATCTCGTTTTGATCACCATTTATACTTAAACCTTTACCATTCGTGTAGAATTGTGCAACTCACAAATTGTTTAACTAGCTAGAAAACAGCAGTTAAGATTTTGTTGTAGTGCCATTAGAAACCAAGGAAACATTTTACCCGAAAAACGTTTCCTAATTCAATTGACGGTTTTACATTTGCGGCCTATGGGTGAAAAATTACAAGAACTACTAATGAAAGCATCTGATCTTTTTATGACTTGTGGCGTAAAAAGTTTGACGATGAATGATATTTCCAGTAGGATGGGAATATCAAAAAAGACATTATATAACTATGTCTCCGATAAAAATGACTTAGTTCTAAAATGTATTGAATTACATATTCACGAGAATATTTGTGAAATGGAATGTGTCATAAAAGATTCGGAAAATGCCGTTGAGGAGTTATATGCATTTAGTCGGTTTGCCGGAGATCAAATAAATGCTATCCATCCTTCCATTTTCTTTGATTTACAAAAGTACCATCCAGAAGCCTGGAATTTGCTAAACACTTTCGAAGAAAAAACCATACTAGAGGCTACGAAAAAGAATCTAGCTCGTGGAATTAAGGAAGGATTATTCAGAGACAACTTAAAGGTGGATTTGATTGCACAGATATACGTGGGCATGGTACAAAACATTTTTCATGGGTCAAGTAAGCTTTTGGCAGGCACGACCCTTTCAGACTATTATAAAAATATGTTTGAATACCACATTCGTGGAATTGCCAGTGACGAAGGAATTAAATTAATCAATCAACATAAATAACAACTATAATGAACAAATGGAATGCAACTTCCATGTTGCTGCTACTATTGGCAGTAATTGGATTTGAAAAGGTACATGCTCAAACAGCAACGCATACCTTTTCGTTAGAAGAGGCGCGGGCTTATGCAGTAGAGCATAGTTACAGTACTCGAAAAGCGGTCCTAGATCAAGAAATGGCTGAAAAGAAGATGAAAGAAACCACAGCTATTGGTTTGCCTCAAATTGGAGCTAGTGCTGACTTCAAAAACTTCTTGGAAATACCAACTTCTTTAGCACCGGATTTTTCTAATCCTAGCAGTGGGGAATTAGTGCCAATTCAGTTTGGTACCAATTATAACTTGGGAGCTTCTTTACAAGTGAACCAAATACTTTTTAACGGTTCGTATCTAGTAGGATTACAAGCGGCTAGAGTATACCGTGAAATGAGTGAAAAGGTAGTAGTTAAATCGGAAAGAGAAATCAAAGATGAAGTAACTATGGCTTATGGTAATTCTATTGTTGCGGTAGAAAACTTTGTGACCATTAAGGGAAACAAGGATTACCTAGAACAAACCTTGGTGGAAACGGAAGCTTTATATAAAAGTGGTTTTGCAAAAGAGCAAGATGTGGACCAATTGAAAATTTTGGTGCAAACTGCAAAAATCGAGTACAATAGAGCGGATCGTTTACGTGAAATTTCCGACAACTTCTTGAAGTTTACCATGGGTATTCCTTCTAATGAAACTATTGTTTTAACCGATAGTTTAGCTGTAATGGTAGGTTACGGTAACGATTCATCTATTGTGGAACAAAAGTTTGATGTAAATCAACATATTGATTTCTTGATTGCTATAAACAATCAAGATTTGCAAGAGTTGAACTTGAAAAATACCAAGGCCGCATTTATGCCAACCTTAAATGGTTTTTTCCAGTACCAACAAAATTACCAATACAATGATATGTCTTTGAAAAGTGACTTTTGGTTTCCAACTTCGGTATGGGGTTTACAGTTAAATGTTCCTATTTTCAGTAGTGGTGAGCGTCATTTTGCGAAGCAACAAGCTGATTTAAATTGGCAAAAGTCTCAAATTGATACCAAAATGGCTGAAGAAGGTTTGATGGTTGAATTTTTAACTAAAAAATCGGAATACCAGTTTGCCGTTGATCAATACAAGAACTCAAAAGACAACTTGGACTTAGTTCAAAAAGTAGTCAATAAAGAAACCATCAAATACCAGGAAGGAATGTCTTCGTCATTAAACTTGGCGAATGCACAAATTCAATTTTTCCAAATCCAGGGAGCATATGTGCAATCTATCATGCAAATGATTAACGCACGTTCTGCAATGGATAGAATCTTAAGCAATTACTAAAACTACATTTTCAATATAAAACGATGAAAAAATTACTATATATATCCTTAGCTTTTGTAGCGGTCTCATGTGGGTCAAAATCAACTGGAGATTACCTATCTGAACTAAATGAAAAGAGAGATAGTATCAAAACAGAGTATCGCGCTTTGGGTACGGAATTGGCTAAATTAGAAGCTGAAATTTCAGCATTAGATACTTCTAAAAAAGTACTAAACGTAACCGCCACCCTGCCAAACAGAACTTCGTTTATTCACTTCTTTAAAATTTACGGTTCTATTCAAACAGATAACAACACTTTAGTTTATCCATCATCTCAAGGTGAAATAATCAAGTTATTTGTAGAAGAAGGACAACCAGTTAAAAAAGGGCAAATTCTACTTTCTATCGATTCTGAAATTATCATGAAGAACATTGACGAAGTTAAAGTTCAAATTCAATTAGCTCAGGATGTCTACGATAAACAAGAGAAATTGTGGAAACAAAACATTGGTTCTGAAATGGACTATTTACGTGCTAAGAACAATTTAGATGCACTAAATAGTAAGATGGAAACCTTAAAAACACAAAAAAGCAAGACGAACGTAACCGCTCCATATTCGGGTACTATTGATGAGATTATGGTAAAAAATGGTCAATTGGTTAGCCCAGGCATCGCTACGTTAAGAATTGTAAATCTAGATAAGGTGTATTTGAAAGCAGACGTTCCTGAAGGATACATTAAAACTATTGGTAAAGGAACTCCAGTAAATGTTACTTTCCCGTCAATTGATGAAAGAGTAGTAACTAACATTAATGAAACAGGGAGGTTTATTAATCCTGCGAATAGAACTTTTACAGCTAGAATTAATTTAGAGAATCAAAACAACAAATTGTATCCAAACTTATTGGGTATGTTAGAAATTCAAGATTATGCCAATGATTCGGCTTTGGTAATTCCAGCCCGTTTAATTCAAGAAAACGCAGATGGTGAAAGCTATATCTTTACCATTAAGTCTGAGGGAGAAGCGAACTATTCTGTCATTCAACCTATTGAAGTAGGAATGACTTACAACGGAGTTACCGAAGTGGTTTCTGGGTTAAAGGATACGGATAAAATCGTGGATAAAGGATCTAGAAATGTGAGTGATAATCAA
This sequence comes from uncultured Flavobacteriales bacterium, assembly GCA_913057875.1. Taxonomy (GTDB): domain Bacteria; phylum Bacteroidota; class Bacteroidia; order Flavobacteriales_G; family Salibacteraceae; genus CAJXZP01. The sequence goes on along the minus strand of CAJXPI010000207.1, from coordinate 255 downwards.
TTAATTAGAGTAACCAAATAACCCATTTTTGGTTATTTAAATTGTTGAATATGAACAAGCAAGAAGAAAAAAAGCAGGTAAAACCATTTGGTATTACCGCCATGTCAATTCAAAACCGAACTTCGGTTATGGTATTGACGGTGATTATCTTTTTGGCAGGTTTAGGAGCTTATAACTCCATGCCAAAAGAGGCGTTCCCGGAAATTGCTGTCTCTTATACACATCTCCGAGCCCACGAGACTCCTGAGCATCTCG
>CAJXPI010000206.1 GCA_913057875.1 uncultured Flavobacteriales bacterium | reverse complement strand
AAATAAAATGAGTGTAGCTGTAAACGCTTTTAAGTACGGGGCATACGACTACTTAGAAAAAAACCAAGAGACGTTTAAAAAGTTAGAGTTGCTGATTAAAAAAATTCAGTTTGAAATCGGTGAACGAAGAAACAACCGTATGCAAAAAGTCTTATCCTGTTTATTCGTCATAGCTGCTTTGAGCATGGTATTATTTTGGACCTTAAGCCAATTGAAATGAAAAAAGTATTCAAATTCATCGTATTATTTATGATAACAGGTGTTTTAAGTTCTTGTTCGTATCAGAATATTTTTTCTACTGATCGCTCTAACGAATTAGATGATTTGATGCGCGTAGACACTTCATACCAACACCTGATTGGAGTAGATGATAAATTGAGTGTAAGTGTATGGAATCATGAAAATATGAGTATCGGTTCGGTTTTCGGAATCTATAACTCCAATGAAGTGTACGGGCGTTGGGTCATGGTTGATGTAAACGGAGATGCTATGTTACCTAATTTGGGTAAAGTTCATTTGGCCGGATTAACCGTAGTTGAGGCTTCTGATTCATTATCGGTTCTTTACGGTAAAATGCTGGTAAATCCTATCATCGTTGTTAAAATTCAAAATCGAGAGGTAAGTATTCTTGGAGAGGTACGAACTCCAGGTAAATATATCCTAGAAAAAGAAACGAATACATTAACTCAACTTATTGCAAATGCCCAAGGCTTCGAGTTTTACGCAGATAAATCAGAGATTCTTTTACTGAGAAATAATAAGGTGTACAAAATTGATTTTACGGTACTCGAAAACAATAATTACCAAATTATTGTGCAAAACGGTGATGTAATCAGTGTTCCAAGTAGAGGGGGTAAAATGGTAGACAAAAGGGCTCCCACTCTAATTGCTTTTGCCAGCGCCATAACTGCTATAGCTGTATTAATATCATTAATTCAATAAACTAGAAATCGTGCAAAAAATATTTAGACAAATAAAACCCCTTCTTTCGGGATTACCATTAATCGGATTCATTTTTGTGGTTTCTCTGGTTATTGCGAAGCAGATTATTAAGTATACACCTACACGTTATTTAACGGTGGCCAAAATTAAGTTAGATACCAGAAAATATGGAGTGTCTAATGATATGCTATATAAAGATTTTGACGTGTTTACCTCAGAAAACAAAATTGAAACAGAAGCGGAAATTTTAGGATCCCACCTTTTAATCAAAAGAGCGTTGGAAAAAGTAAACTTCAACAGTCAAATTCAAAGAATTGGGAAAATTAAAACCACCAATTTGTACCAAAATAGCCCATTTTCTATTCAAACGGAAATAAATAATAGTGAACTTTTTGATGCGGCTTTTGAAGTAGAAATTGCGGATAGTAATGTTGAATTGAGCAATTCAAACCTAGAAACGCCCATTTCAATTAACTTAAAACTTAATGAGTGGGTAAATGTTTTGGGAAACAAGTTAATGTTGAAAACCAATGATGAATTGATTGCGATTAACCAATTAGATGTGGACGGAAAATACGGTTTCACTTTACATTCTGAAGAGGGATTAATCAATAAGGTTCGAAAAAAATTAGAGGTAACAGCCGTAGATAAAGAAATGACAGTTTTACGCGTTGTTTTTAAAGATGAAATGCCCCAAAAAGGGGCCGATTTTAACAACGCATTATGTCAGGCATATATTGACGATTACGTTCAAATGAAGTCATACGCAGCCAATAAAACGTTGGAGTTTATTGATGTAAAACTTGGGGAAGTTGGGAGTGATTTAAAGAAAGCAGAACAAGAGTTGGAACGTTACAAAATTCAAAATAACGTGGTTAATGTGCGTCAAGAAACAGAAACGGGATTGCGTCAAGTGGCCGATTTACAGGTACAATTGGTAAACACTATGATAGAGGAAAAAGCCATTTTAGAATTGGAGCAATACTTAGATAGCGGAGATTATTTTACGGATAAAGCGATTCAAGTTGGGTTTGGCGATTTATTGTTAACCGAGTTAATCAAAAAATTGAAAAACCTTAACGATGAAAAACGCGATTTGATGTTGAAGTACACCGAGGTAAGTGATGAGGTAATAGTGGTGAATGCGAAAATTGAAGAAATCAAATTTTACATCCAAGAAGCTATTCGCTCCAATAAGAATAATATTGAAACAAGAAGAGTCCAATTAGAGGCTGATTTAGAAATTTATACGCACCAATTTGATAATGTACCCATTGTGGAAAGAAAGCTGCAAATCTTACAAAGAGAGTTTAATTTGCAAGAATCCGTTTTTAATTTTTTATCTCAAAAAAGAATTGAAGCTTTTATTGCTTCTACCTCAAATACTTCATTTCACCGAATCATTCAACCGGCTTATGCTCCAACAGAGCCTGCGACTCCGAATAAAACCTTGATCACTTTTATTTGCGGTCTTCTAGGATTGGTAATTGGAATAGCAATCGTTTTGCTCAGAAGACTGTCTGAGTCTAAGGTTATGGATAGAGAAGATGTGGAAAGGAATTCGCTTCTTCCGTTATCCGGATATATTCATAAATCCGGTGATGTTTCAGGGAAAGATTATCAAACTATTGTGCAATCCCTTTTGTTAAAAGAACATTTGGCTCCTAGTCAAATTATCACGGTAAGTGCCACAGAGAAAGAAGAAGGTAAAAGTGAGGTAGCAGAACAAGTTCTTATTGCTCTTATGGCTAAGGGTTACAAGACGTGTTTGGTAGATTATGATTTGGCCATTGCTCCTTCTGGTTTATTAAAGTCAGAACTGAATTTATTATCTGTTAAGCCAAATAAGCTAAGTAATGGAGATGTAATTACTACTCGCAATAATCAGATTGACCTAGCTAAGAGCTCATGCTTACTTGAAGAAAGATTAGAAGCCTTAAAAAAGGAATTTGATTTTGTAGTCATAAATGCGGCTCCAATTTCTACTCATATTGAAGCGGTAGAAATGATGAAAAAGTCAGGAATTAGCTTATTTGTCTTTAAGGCAAATGTGAGCCGAATAGATTCGGTTAAAAATATTAATCTCATTACGGAAGAATATCAAATAGAAAATGTGCATTTATTTCTTACGGATGTAGATAATTCTATTAATTATTCTGGGAATTATGTGAGTCGGCCTTTAAATGTTATGGGATGGATTAAGAATAGCGTCAACCAGTTAAAACATCAAGTAACCATTCTAAACAAATAGGATGGGATTGCTATGGAATAAAATAAAAGCGAGTCCATCTAAATGGATGGTTTTTGCAGATCAAGGTTTAGTAAGTGGAGTCAACTTTTTAATGACGCTTCTTTTAGCTCGGTTTTTAGGTCTAGAAAACTTTGGTTTATTCGCTTTGGGTTGGATGTTGGTTTTATTTTTCAGCAGCGTTCAAATGGCTTTTATTATTTCACCGCTGTATACGCTTTTTCCAAAACATAAAAACAAAAAACAATACCTGGCATCTGTTCATACCATTCAGTTAATCTACTCTTCGATTTCCGGAATTTTTGCATTTGGGGTGGTTAAAGTAGCCATGTTTTTGCAGCCAGACTGGATGGTTCCAGGTATTTCGTTTAGTCTTCCTTTAGTAGTCATGTTTTTTGGGTGGCAAGATTTTTACAGAAGGTTAAACATTGCTTTAGAACTGCCAAAACAAACCTTGAAGTCAGATTTAATTTCCTACGGATTGCAACCGTTATTGCTGCTTGGGTTGGTTTATTTAAATCAATTATCTATTCATAGAATGTTTGTGGGCTTAATGTTTTTGTTTGTTGGTGCCATTATTTGGGGGATTAAAAAACATGAATTGAATTTTAACTACCGTACTCTAACAACCATACTTTTTGAGAATTGGCAGTTTTCTAAATACCTCGTAGGAACATCCTTGTTGCAATGGGTTTCAGGTAATTTTTTCATTCTTGCTGCGGGGTCAATTTTGTCTCCAGTTGCCATTGGCGTAATTCGTATAGCGCAAAATGTGGTGGGTATTTTAAATGTTCTTTTTGCCGCTCTTGAAAATATTGTTCCTTTAAAGGGAGCTCAGTTATTAAGTCAGTCGGGGGTAAATACGGCCATCCATTATTTTAAGATGATCTTGATTTATGGAGGAGGAGTAACGGCTGCTATTCTTGCAACCATAGCTTTAGGTAGAGAATATATTATTGAATGGTTCTATGGGATCCAGTACCTGGAGTATTCCAACATTTTTCTTGGATTTACCTTCATTTATGTTTTGGTTTTTGTGAATACTATTTTAGGGTTTGTAATCCGCACTTTTGAAATGAACCGCATCTTTTTAATCAGCTACATTACCACTTCTGTTTTTAGTGTATTTGCGGCTAAACCTATTATCAATCAATTTGGAGTTTATGGTGTGGTCCTGGGAATAGTAGGGACTCAAATTATCAATATCACCGTGTATATCATTTCGTTAAACTCAAATTCAATTGCCTTATGGAAATAGTTCATATAGTACTAGGAAAAGTGAATACCAATAAAATGAATGGTGTAAATAAGGTGGTGGATAACTTGGCTAAAAACCAAATAGAATTGGGACATAACGTAACGATTTGGGGTATTACTAAAAATCCTATTCATAGTTATCCGGAGAGAAATTATCATACGGTTTTGTTTTTGGATCGCTCTAAGTTCCTGTTGCCTAAAGGAATAAGGAAGGCTTTAAAAGAAGTGAAAAATGGAACTGTTTTTCACTTTCATGGTGGATTTATTCCCCAATTCTTTTTTGTAGCCATGGTATTAAAATCAAAAGGATTTTCTTATGTATTTACCTCGCATGGAAGCTATAACAAGGTAGCTATGGAAAGAAACTATTGGAAGAAAAGGATTTTTATTAGGTTATTTGATAAAGCCCTTGTAAATGAGGCAAAGTCTATGCACTTTATCGGGAAAAGTGAAATTGCAGGTGCTCAAGATGTTTTTAACTTTTCAGATTACGCTCTCATTCCAAATGGTCAAAGTTTCAATATGGAATTGTTTTCCCAAAAGAGGAATTTAAGCGGTATGACCATTTTCGGGTTTTGTGGAAGATTAGATATAAAAACTAAGGGTTTAGATATATTATTTGAAGGGTTTGCCAAATTTTTAGAGGTTTCTCAAAACCGTAAAGCAGAATTGTGGGTAATTGGGGAAGGCCCTGAAAAACAGACGTTAGAGAGGTTTTCTACACAATTGGGAATTGCAGATAACATACGTTTTTGGGGTAGTGTTTTTGGAGAAAGAAAGTTGAAGTTAATGCGGAATTTAGATTACATGGTATTGAGCTCTCGT
>CAJXPI010000205.1 GCA_913057875.1 uncultured Flavobacteriales bacterium | reverse complement strand
CTACACAGAGTAGATCGTCGGCAGCGTCAGATGTGTATAAGAGACAGGTATGTAATCTTAGATTGAAAACTATTAGTCTCTAAGGTTTCCGAATTCCGACCAAAGTGAGCTGGACGAACCATAAAAACCTTTGATGTAAATTCTTGACGCATTTTCATCGTGAAAATTTAATGAAACAAGTATTTTGATACTTCTTCATTATCTCTACGCCAAATCACATTGTCAATGAAATAATGATGAATATTTATACATACCGAAAAGAGAAAAAGAAATAAACCCTCGCCAAATAAATCATGATTATACGGCACAGTGACATCCAGTATTCTAGGAATTAATTCAAAAAAGAGCGCCCCAGAAATGATGGCTACTATCAAATAGGTCATGGCTAATTTCAATCCCGATTTATTCTTTTTATCTACCGCATCTCCCTCTCTTTTCTTCAAGGCAATCACAAAAGTGAAATATTGAATGGAATGAAAAAATGGAATAGCCAAAAAGAAAACAGGATCATATAACACCGGCAAAAACCAAGCGTAAATAGATACAAAACTCAAAATGGAATTTAGTGGCGGCCAAGTACCTGACTTTTTAACTTTCAGCAACATTAAAACTCCAAAAATCAATAAGGTCAATGCGGTAATAACGTAAGCAGTATAAATGGCTTCAATTGGGAAATTCAAAGAATAGTACGGAATTCCCCAATAATCTTGTGGCGGCATTTCTCCAATATTAAAAGACAAGAAGGAGGTGATCCAAAGCGCATACAAATTCACTTTCATTAGGTTACGTTCCAGCGCTGAAAATTGGTATTTATTTAAACTAGAAGTCACCATTACCGCTCCGTAAGATTGCTTCACATAATGCCATCCAACAATCACAAACATGAATTCTACAAAATACGCTAGTGATTCCTGGGTTTGTTGAAAATGCGCCCAAATCATGTACGCTAACAAAAGAATAGGCACCACTATGGCTGCCCAGAAAAATCGGTAATCTTTTAAAATCCTTTTTCGGTAATCACCATAGAGTAACTGATAGGAAACAGTAAAGTGAGGATAATTAACAACGAATGCAATCCCGTACAAAAACCAACCTACTTGAGTAGAAGAATTGGCATCGTTAGGAATAAAAAACAAGAAAAGCGGCAACAGAATTACGGATAGCCCACCCACCGTTAACCAATCGGTTTTTGGTGAAAGTAAATACGTTCTAACCGCAGATTTTGCCATTTACGCCTTTAATTCTTTTGGGATTTCACATACTGGAATTGGGTTCATTTTATGTTGATTAGCTTTCCATCGCCCAAGATAAATTCCCCAAACTTGTTGTTCTCTTTCATTGTTAAAAGCGCTAAACGGAACATCATTCCCATATTTTGCTTGGAGTTCCATTGCCATTTCCAACTCGGCATAGCTAGCCCCAATTTGATCTTCATCCGTACGGCCATCATCCCACAAACCATCTGTTGGGGGTGCTTGCAAAATATTTTGGTTTACCCCCAAAACTTTAGCTAGCGCATATACCTGGGTTTTATACAAATCCGCAATTGGCGAAATATCAACCCCTCCATCACCATACTTGGTATAAAAGCCAACGCCAAAATCTTCTACTTTATTTCCGGTACCAGCCACCAACAAACCTTCAATTCCGGCTACGGCATACAGAGTAGTCATTCGTAATCTGGCACGGGTATTTCCTAAAGTTAAATTCTTTATTTCTTCCGATTTATTGACCTTCGCTTTTTCTGAGAGTTGTGATAAAAAGTTATCGTATGTAGGCGTTAAATCCATGACCATAGAGGAACAATTCTCATATTTTCCAGTAAGAAAATCAATATGCTCTTTTCCTCTTGAAACTTGATCAGCTGCTTGATGAATAGGCATTTCAACCAAAACGGTTTTCAACCCGGTTAACGCACATAAGGTACTTGTTAACGCGCTGTCAATTCCGCCTGAAATTCCTACTACAAATCCGTTTACGCCCGTATCCTTGGCATAATTAGACAGCCAACTCACAATATGTTTTTGAACTCCTTGGTAATCCATAATTAAAAGATAATGGCTAAATCTAGTTCTAAAAACTTCAGTTTTGTGGTTAATTCACGGTCTACAACAGGAGCGTTGTTTTCAATAATAGTTTGCCCATTGCTATCTATTGCATAGGCGTCACCTTTCAAAATATCCGTTAACCCATTATGATACGTAATTCCAATACGGTAGTAGGCATTTCCAGAAATGTGACGTTGAATTCCCGCTCCAAAAACCAACGAACTTCTAAACCAATTCACATCTTTGGTTACATCCTCCGAAAATTCACCTGTATTACCTCCTGAATAGGTATCTGTAAATTCTTGTTTAGTGCTGATATTAAATCCTAACTCAGATCCAAAAACACCGTAAAACACATTGTACCCAATTTCGTTCGTTCTTAATCGAATGGCTAAAGGCACATCAATGTAGGTCATTTTAAACTTTGATTCACGAGTAGCGGGAATAACCGTTCCGCCAGCCTCTGTAAAATAGGACGCTCCTTTCATTTTTCCAGAAATATGATTCATGGTAAACCCTGTAGCTAATGCATAGTTCTCTACACCGAATAATCTAAAGTCAATGAGCAAACCATATTTAATTCCGGCCGAATTCCCGTCCTTTTCATATCCGTTATTTGTGGTTTCCAACCAAGATAAGGAGGGCGAAACGGTAAAAGCCAGGTTGACTTTACGATCATCTTGGGCATTTGCATTCCCCAAAAACCCTAAAAATAATAAACCTATAACATAAAATTTTATACTGCGCATAACGTTACCTTGTTCTGTTTTATAGCTTTGCCAATTAACGGGTAAAAGTAGAATATATTCAAATCCATGAACAAAATTTTTCCATTCATTTTCATTTCTTTTTTGTTACTAACTCTAGGCCTTTCCTCATGTAATGACAATAAGTTTGATGTGGACATTTCTAATCAAGAATTAGACCTAAAATGGTTGCGTTATGATCATGACATTACTGACCTAGCTACCAAGCCTAGTTTTCAAAAAAGCAATGATTCCTTACTGAATGTGTATGGTAGCTTTTACCGTTTTTATAACGGTAGAGTTATGAATTTCGGTGATGTTCAAGCCCCTAATTATGAGCGTAAAATAATGGGGTTTTTAACCAACAAAGATGTGTACCAACTTTTCAAAGAAGTAGACAGTTTGTACCCGAATATGGAAACATACCGGTATGATATGGAAACGGCATTTAAATATTACCAACACCATTTCCCAAATAGAAAAGCTCCAATTATGGTAAGCATGGTTTCTGGTTTAAACCGAAACATTGTGGTAACCGATTCTGTACTTGCCGTAGGATTAGACATGTATATGGGCGACTCCAATAGAATTTACAACTTAGCCCAAATACCCAGTTATATTAGCAACAAATGCACCAATGATTACATGGTCTATGATATGATGCGTGGCTGGTTGTTAAGTGAATTTGAACCTCAAGAAAAAAAGGATGATGTGCTTTCTCAAATAGTGCATTATGGCAAAGCGGTTTATGCCATGGATGCCATGTTTCCGTTTGCTCCAGATCACTATAAAATTGGTTTTCTAGAAGACCAAATTGCTTGGTGTGAAGCAAACGAAATAACCATTTGGGCCAAACTTATTGAAGAGCAAGCACTTTATAGCACCGATCTACATGTGGTAAGAACATTAACCGGTCCTGGACCATTTACGGCAGGTTTTCCACGTGAGTCTCCTGCACAACTAGGGTACTGGATGGGCTGGCAAATTGTACGCAAGTACATGGATGAAAATCCAAAAATCACTTTAGAACAATTAATGCAAAACGAAAACGCACAAGCTATTTTGCGCGATTCCAAATACAAACCAAGATAGAATTATCAGATGGACAAATCAGAAATAAAACTAGAAGTATCATTAGACGAAAACCATATTCCAGAGCAAATTGAATGGTCGGCAACCGATGGTGCACAAAAAGGAAAGGTAACCGCCTCTTTTTTATCGGTATGGGACCCGGATAAAAAGAACGCGATGAACATTGATTTATGGACCAAAGATTTTACCGTAGATGAAATGAAAATGTTCACTTTTCAAAACATCATGACCATGGCCGATACTTTTGAAAAAGCTACCGGACTTACTGAGGAAGCACATGATATGCGTGACTTTGGAAAGTACATGGGGAAAATGCTAGGCGTTATTAGCGAAGACCAAGCAGAAGGAACGGGTTTACCTAAAATAGATCCAACTAAATAATATGGCTACCGTTTTAGTAACTGGGGGAACAGGATTAGTGGGCAGACATCTGTGCAAGCATTTAAAGAATGCTGGGTATGATGTGGCTATTCTAAGTCAAGTCCGTTATAACAAATCTGAATTTCCTATTTTTTACTGGAACTGGAAAGACCAAGAAATTGATGAAATCGCTTTAAAAACAAGCGATTTCATTATTCACCTTGCTGGTGCTAATATTGCTGGCCAACGTTGGTCAAAAAAACGCAAAGAGTTACTTATTGATTCACGGGTAAAATCCACCCAATTTTTACAAAACAAGCTCAAAGAACTTCAGCTAAGCCCCAAAGCTTTTATTACAGCGAGTGCTACAGGTTATTACGGAATGGTGACCACCGATACCGTTTTTAAAGAAAGCGATCCTGCCTCTACCGACTTTCTTGGAGAAATCTGCTCACAATGGGAAAAAGCGGGTGCTGAGGTATATGACCCACGCATTAGAACCGCTCAAATAAGAACAGGAATTGTACTTACTGCCAAAGATGGAGCCCTAGGCAAAATGATGCCTCCTATCAAATTGGGTATGGGTAGTCCGCTAGGTTCAGGTAAACAAAAAATGCCATGGATTCATATTGAAGACTTGTGTAACATTTACCAATTAGCGCTTGAAAACCCAGAAATTTATGGGGCATTCAATGCTGTGGCTCCAGAAATGGAAACCAACAAGAGTCTTACAAAAGCCATCGCAAAAGCAGTGAACAGAAGTATTGTACTCCCAAATGTGCCCGGATTTGTACTGAAAATCATGTTTGGTGAAATGGCGCAAATCCTACTTACCGGAAGCCATGCATCTTCTCAAAAAATTCAAGACCGAGGATTTAAGTTCAAGTTTCCTTCTCTGTCAGGAGCATTGAATGACTTACTCCACCCTTAAACTTTAAATAGCATAATAACTCGTTCATTGACGCAAGAGACATTATCTCTAGTAGTCCTTTTTGTGCAGTGTTAGACTGAGTGAAGCTCGGAATTGCGTTCCCGGAGGGAAAGGAGCATGGAGAGTGAAAACGAAGCGGTCGCTTGCGAAACACCTTTCAAAAAGTCC
>CAJXPI010000204.1 GCA_913057875.1 uncultured Flavobacteriales bacterium | reverse complement strand
AAGAACAAAAAGGTGGAACTTACCCTTCCTGTAGAAAAAGACGATAAAAAGTCTAAAGTCACCCCAAAACGAAATGCTTCGCCAGAATCAAAAACAGGCATTTTTGAACATTTGCGAAAGGTTCGCGCGGCCATTGCTCGGGTTAAAAATGTTCCAGCATATTTAATTTTTAGTGATGCTACCTTAAAGGAAATGGAAAAGTATGTGCCTCGTACCGAATCTGAAATGTTGCAGATTAGCGGGGTAGGAACAAAGAAAATGGAAGTGTATGGAGATCATTTTATTGCCGAAATCATCCAGTTCGTAAACCAGAATAAAGCAGGAAATAAAGATACCTTTTTGGCAACTTACAAACTGTATCAACAAGGGTTTTCTATAGATGAAATTTGCGAAAAAAGAAATTTAAAACCACCTACTGTTTTCTCACATTTATCTAAATTGTACTTGGATGGAAAGGATGTGCTATTAGAAAAATACATAGCAAAGGATGAAATTGAACAAGTAAAGAATGCGAAAGCGATTTTAAATAATCCACCTCAATTAAAATCCTATTTTGAGTATTTTGATGAAGAAATATCTTATTCAAAAATTAGGGTTGCTTTAACCATCCTTGAAAAGGAAGAGGGTTAAATATTTTTACTTTCTTTTAATGGGTAAATCAAATTAAGGAAGAACAGGAAGTAGACCCATTCGAGGTTATTTGAAAAAGGTAATTAGTAAAAATGGCACGATTAATCAATGTGAGGCTTCTTGGTAAATCGGACTCTTATTATTTTAGGTATTTACTTGACTCGTTATGCAAATCAAAAATACGATAGTGGTGGCTGTGATGGCGGGCTGTCAGGTATTTATTTAATAATTCATAGAATTCCATTTTTCTTGATTTGGGTTATTTGTGGGTTGTAATGGGGCTCTGGGGATCCAGGCACTTTTGCCAAATGGTTTTGGTTTTTTTCGGTTATTTTAAATGTAATTTCTGCAGCGTTTGTCTTCAGCACAGAATCAGAGGGCACTTTTTTTCTAGGTTTAATATTAATGTCCGGCCAACCGTTTATGGGAGTTAAATTCTTTTCAAGAACTAATTAGTCGTTCCACATTAGGGTACACTCTTCTAGGTTGCCAACAGGGTCTTTCATCCATTCGGCATGTACGTCCTCTGCAGCGAATAAAATTAATTTCCCATCAATTACTTCATAAACCTCGGGATCTGTATTTGCCGTAACTCCCTTAGAAATGGCATACACACAATACCCACCAAATAGAGGGGCATACTGACTGGGGTTTTCTTCGAAAATATTTTTATTTTCTTCTGAACTAAACAACCATTTACCGCCTTTCCATTCAGAGTAAATATTTTCATTTCCCTGCAGCGGCTTATTGTTTACTTGGTAGGATACTGCATCGTACCCGTTAATCACAACCTTAGAAAACATTCCCATATTTAGGGCATTCTGGTCCACCAAACTAACCGGGGTTATGCGTTCCACCTTGGCAAAACCAATCATTAGAATGACTAGAACAAATAGGGTGATGCCAATATATTTTACTGCTTTCATATGCGAGTTATTATGGCCATAAATGTAATGATTCTTTAACAGTATGGAAACTAGAATTTTATTATTATTGTTTTGAATCAACAGGATAACATATTGAAAACTTCGGAACCGGGGTACCCCAAATTGAAATCGGCAAGATTGCTAATGAAGGAATATTTTTCGCAAATTGGAATATTATCAAATTCGGAAATGGATGTTCTTTCGGAGTTAACCGCATTAACCAGACTAAGAAAAGGAGATTTTTTTATTAAAGAGAACCAGGTTTGTTCCGACTTAGTTTTTACCGTAAATGGAATGCTTCGGTCGTATTTTACTAAAGAGGATGGAGAAGAGGTAACCTACTGTTTTACATTTCCTCAGAATCTGATGACGGCTTACAGTTCTTTTATTACTGGAAATCCTACGGCAGAAAATATTCAGGCATTAACGGATGTAGAACTTCTGGTAATTAAGAAGGAAGATTTAAATGAATTAACCAGTTCCAGTTCTAATTGGATACTACTACAGAAATTCTTTGCAGAAGAACAATATATGGCCTTAGAACAACGGATTTTTTCTTATCAAAAAGATCGAGCTAAACAGCGCTACAATGATTTAGTAAAGCAACAACCTAAATTACTTCAGGAAGTATCTTTGCAGCATTTAGCCTCGTTTTTGAATATTACTCCGCGACACTTGAGTCGAATCCGCAAAGAATCGCTTACTTCTGATTAGGACATTTGTCCTTTTTGGTTGAAATTAGGGAAGATAGTTTTGGTTTTCTAAACATGAAAATCATTTCACATGAAAAATATTCTAATCATTAATGGACACCCAAATCCAGACAGTTTCAACTTTGCTTTAGCAAAAAGTTATAAAGAGGGAGCTTTAAAGTCGGGTCATCAAGTAGACGAGATTATAATTGCCAATTTAGAATTTAATCCCAATCTAGAGTTTGGTTATCAAAAGCGTACAGAATTAGAACCTGATTTACTTCAAGCTTGGGAAAAAGTAAAAAAGGCCGATCATTTGGTATGGGTACATCCCGTATGGTGGGGAGGTTTACCCGCAATAATGAAGGGGTTTATTGATCGGTTGTTTCTGCCGGGACTAACGTTTAAACCAAAGCCAGATTCTATTTGGTGGGATAAACTACTTACAGGAAAATCTGCAAGAATAATTACTACGATGGACCAATCCGGTTGGTATTATAGAATTTTCAACCATCAACCCAGTGTACACCAACTAAAAAAAGGAACCCTAGAGTTTTGCGGTGTAAAGCCGGTAAGGGTGAGTTACATTGGTGTGATAAAGACTTCCATTACCCAAAAAAGAGAGCAATGGATGAAGCAAATGAAGGAACTAGGAGCCAGAGGGAAGTAGATTTAAACGAATCATTAAGTTTTTCAATTATTTTTTTTAAAAAATAGGGTGAAATTAAAAAGTAAATCTAATTTTGCGCTAGAATTATGAAAATGTCGTCTCCTTATAAGCATATGCATAGATCGAATTGGAAACAATATCGAGGGTAGAGACGTATATATATAAATTATTGAAAAGCGTTCTTCTAACCAGGGGAACGCTTTTTTTTGAACTATTAATTAATACCAACAGTTATGAAGAATCATTACAATAAACAGATGTTTAAGCAGATTGCGAATCATAAGATGATATCGTATAAGTGGTGTAATATGCATAATAGGATGGCACGGCATAATCAAAGTGAATAGTTCAAGAATATAACAACTTGAAAATCCCTTTGGTTCTGTGAATCAAAGGGATTTTTTTTTAAAAATAAAAGTGAAAAATTTAGCATTAATATATAAAACTCCGTTAAGAGCACTACCTTTTGCACGAAGTTATGCGGAGGTACTAGCAGGTTCATTAATACTGGCCATAGGTTATGTAGTTTTTATTGTTCCTCATCACATTGTTCCGGGAGGTATCTTTGGGTTGAGTATTGTGATAAAAGAGTTAGGGGGATTGTCTATCGGGTTAACTGCCCTATTAATTAACATTCCCTTACTCCTGATTGGGGGAAAAATACTAGGAACCTCGACCGGCTTCAAAACCGCATTTTCTATGGTGACGGTAAGTTTCTTGGTGGATGGAATTACCTATTTAACTTCCGGAAAAATATTCGTGAATGATGTATTGGTTTCTTCCATATTTGGAGGAATACTCATTGGGTTAGCTGTATTTATTGTCATGAAGGCCGGAGCAACCACAGGAGGAAACGATATTCTGGTTAGAATTATTTCTAGTAAAGTAAACCTGCCCTACACGTCATTAATTTTAATTGTAGATGGGATTGTGGTATTACTTGGGGTTTTGGTTTTTGGAGACTTTACCATGGCGGCTTATTGCGTGATTGCCATTGTGTCTATCAGTAAAACCATTGAGCACTTTTTAAAGAAAAGTAAGCAGAATAGAACGGTTATTATTTTCTCAAAAGTGAATGATCGTATCAAAGAGGTGTTATCCAATAATGAAAAGGTTAAAGGAGGACTGATTCGATTTATTCACCAAGACTCTCAAGAAAAGATGATTCTGGTAACTAGAGATAATAAGGACATGGAACGTATTGAAAATGCGATCTATGAGGTAGATCAAGACGCGCATATTTCTATACTGGAATCACATTATCGGTGGTAATTAAAAATCCTCTTCGAAAGAAGAGGATTTTTTTGCTTAAATGTTAAAAACCAAAAAAAAATATTTCAAAAGGGTTGCTAATTAAAAAAACAGTAGTACTATTGTATGTACAACAATTGAATAAACAACAAAAGTCAATACAAATGAAAAAAGTAATTATTTCCGTATTTATGTTATCCGCTGTTTTAGCAGCATGTTCAGATAACGGAAGTCAAACAGAAGCAAAAGAAGCAGTAGCCGTAGAGGTTACCAAAACAGAAACTACGCAATCTTACGCGAATGTTGCGGATGGCAGTCACGTAGATTGGAGGGCGGCTCACTTAGGTGGAGTTCAACCTCGTTTCGGCAAAATGATGTTTAAGTCGGCCGAATTGTCTACAACTGATAATGCATTAACAAATGCCACTGTGATTATGGATATGAATAATTTCAGTGTAGATAGTTTTGAAGATGAAGAATCTGCAGCAAAACTATCTGGACACTTAAAAAGTGATGATTTCTTCAAAGTGAAAACCTACCCAACCTCAACTTTTGAAATGACTTCAATGGAAGCAGCAACGGGAGATTACAATTCTAAAGTGACTGGTAACTTGACTATTTTAGGAGAAACAAAAAGTATTTCGTTTAACGCTAACGTTAATGTTTCTGATGCTTCAGTTTCTGTGAAATCGGAGGATTTTGTGGTAAACAGAACAGATTGGGGATTAACATATAACGTAGAAGGTACAGAAGGTGTACCTGCAGATTACCTTATCTCAAATGATATAGGATTCACTATTGACGTTACTGTAAACAAGTAATGTCTTTTAAGTTAGTTGGATAACTTAATGAAAGGCACTTCTTTTGAAGTGCCTTTTTTTATGTCTATTTTTTTGTAATTTTTCTTTATGAAAATAATCATTATTAATGGTCCTAATATCAACTTGCTCGGAAAAAGAGAACCTTCTATTTATGGACATCAAACTTTTGAAGAATTCTATAAAGAGTTAAAAACTAAGTATCCCCAAGTAGAACTTTCCCACTTTCAATCTAATATTGAAGGGGAACTTATTGATAAAATTCAAGAAGTGGGTTTTACTTATGAGGGCATTATATTAAATGCAGCTGCATACACGCATACTTCCATTGGTATTGGTGATGCAGTTAAAGCGATCTCATCACCTGTTATAGAAGTACATATTTCTAACACCTGTCTCTTATACACATCTGACGCTGCCGACGACCTCCTCTGTGTAGA
>CAJXPI010000203.1 GCA_913057875.1 uncultured Flavobacteriales bacterium | reverse complement strand
GGAGTCTCGTGGGCTCGGAGATGTGTATAAGAGACAGAATTAATCCTTTCATGCCAGCCGTAATGGAAAAATTAGGGCACATGGAAAAAGAAGATTTAATCAAGCATTTTGTATCTGCTGAGTTTAACCGATTCTTAGATTATTACCAAGACGCTCGTGATTTAAATGACATCAAAGCGGGTGGTAGAGATCGTGACCGCGGAGGAAGAGATGGTTCTAGAACTTCTCGTGGAGAACGTGGCGAAAGAGGTCGTGATCGTAGAGACAGAAGAGAAAGAGGTGATCGTGTTGGCGGTGGAAGCCGTGGAAAAAGAGGAAGTGGTGAATTTTCTCGTTTCTTCATTAACGCAGGAAAATCTAACCGTTTAAATCCACAACGTTTAATGGGAATGATCAACGATCATCCGGCATTAGATGGTGTTGAAATTGGTCAAATTGACATTCAAAACAACTTTGCATTTTTTGAGGTAGATAAATCTGTTGCTAGCGAAGTAATCCCAGCTTTTAAAGACAAAGACTTAGACGGATTAAAACTATCTGTTGAGCCAAGTGCTTCAAAAGAGTCTAGTAGTGAAAGAGGAAGAGGCGACAGACGTTCTTCTTCAAGAAGCGCAGGAAATGACCGTGGAGGTGATAGAGATCGTGGATTCCGTGGAAGACGTGACAGAGACGACAGAGATCGTGGAGATCGCGGTGGCCGTGGAGACAGAGATGATAGAAGCGGCAGAAGAGATCGAGATGATCGCGGAGGTGCTTCTCGCTCAAAAAGTAAAAGTGATTACCGTAAAAAATCTAGCGATTTTAACAGCAGCGAATCATCTGATAGAAAGAAAAACAGAAAGTGGTAATACGCTTTTGTGCTACCCCTTCAGGGTAGATTGATATACTTAGAAAAAAGCCAAGGTGTTACCTTGGCTTTTTTTTGTTTTAGCCTTTCAGGCTAGGTGTTTCTTTAATAGATTACTTTTCAATGGTAATCCTGACAGGATTACAAACGTATTCCCAATAAGGTGTGAATTACATCCGCGGGAATCTAACAATTCATCTTAATTCCTATTCTAGCGTTTCAGGCTAAGTGTATCTGTATTGTTTGCTTTTTTATAATCCTGAAAGGATTAAATAATATACCCAAGGATGCAATCCTTGGAATTTCACCCAATCCCTCCTCAAATCCTGAAGGGATTTCACAATCAATCTCGCCAAAAGAATTCTTCCTCATATTGATTTAATTCATAAGCTTCTACCAATTTCTCGACCTCCTTTTTGTACGATTTTTTAGCATGGTGCTCCTTTTGATTTTGAATGTACCGTTTCACCGGATCCACTCCTCGATAATCTACAGAAAAGGCGGCATACCCTCCTTGCCAAGTAAAATTGGAAACTCCTCGTTCTTTCATCCATTTGGAAGAAGTTCGTTTCACTTCTCGCATTACATGGGCAATATTTTCATTCTTTGACAACACAAATAATAAATGAATGTGATCAGGCATAGAGTTTATTGCTAAAGCCGGACACCCCAGATTTTTAAGAATTCCCGACACGTAAGCGTGTAATTCCTTTTCCACATCTAAATGAATTAAAGGCTTTCTAAATTTAGTTCCAGTTACGGCATGTACATAAATCTGAGTTAATGATTGTCCCATAAATTAAATTTGGAATTCATTCAAATTTATGCATTTTTACTTTTAGTACATGGAGCGTAAACATTGGTAAAAAACCTTGTAACTCTTGCCTTCCATTATTGTATCCTTTAATTTCGAAGGCAGAGGAAAACACTAGCTACATGAGTTCAAATCCATATGCAGGGATACTGCAAAAACAAAGAGATTTCTTTCATAGCAATCAGACTAAAGATTTAAAGTTTCGAAGAAAACAGTTAAAGCATTTATTGGAGGTAATAACCACTAATGAGGATGTACTTTTTGATGCTATTTATCAAGATATTGGGAAATCGAAATTAGAAACAATTGCTACTGAAATTGGTTTAATCAAATCTGAAATAAACCATACATTAACTCACCTTGACGAATGGGCGGCAAAAGAATATGTTCCGACTGTTTTGGCTAATTTTCCTGCATCTAGTTATGTGATTTCTGAACCTCTAGGAAGCGTATTAATTATTGGAGCTTGGAACTATCCTCTTCTTTTATCCTTTCATCCTATGATTTCGGCAATTGCGGCTGGTAATACGGTAATCGTTAAGCCTAGTGAACTTGCGGCAAATACCTCCAGAGCAATTACCCAATTAATCAACGAAAATTTTGACACTCAAGTGGCCTATGCCATTGAAGGGGGGATAAAAGAAACCACAGATATTTTAAATAATAAATTCGATAAGATATTTTTTACAGGAAGTACTCCAGTAGGAAAAATAATATACCAATCCGCTGCTAAGAATTTGACTCCCGTAACATTAGAGTTAGGAGGTAAAAGTCCAGCCATTATAAGTTCAGATGCCAGTATTAAACTAGCAGCTAAACGAATAATTTGGGGCAAATTTGTGAATTCAGGTCAAACCTGTGTAGCTCCCGATTACCTACTTGTAGATCAAAAGATTCGTGAAAAATTCATAACCGAATTAAAGAACCAGTTAGTGGCTATTCATGGTGAAAACCCAGAAAACTCTGAGGGATTAACACGAATAATAAACGAGAAAAACTTTGATCGCTTGCAGCGTTTAATCGATGAAAAACTTGTTATTCATGGGGGCACATCCAGTAAAGAAAACCTATTTATAGCTCCTACTCTTTTATTTCCAGTTCCCAAAGAACATCCAATTATGGAAGATGAAATTTTTGGTCCTATTCTTCCCATACTGGAATATTCAGAATTAAATGAAGCCATTGAATTCATAAAATCAAAACCTAAACCACTTTCGTTGTACACTTTTACCAATAGCAGTAAAACCAAACAAAAGGTACTGGATGAAATTTCTTTTGGAGGTGGCGGAATCAACGAAACATTGGTTCATTTAGGGAACCATCATTTACCATTTGGAGGCGTAGGTTCTTCAGGTATGGGGAATTATCATGGGAAGTACGGCTTTGATATTTTCTCGCATAAAAAGGCTATTCATGAGAAATCGAATCTCTTTGAGCCTAACATTAAATATCCACCATTCACTAATTTTAAAACCAAAATAATTAAATGGCTACTTCAGTAACTAATCACTTTGATGAACTAAACGATAGATTCTCAACGTACGCGGCCAAATTCCATCCCGACTATTTATTCGACATATTTAGTACGGATGAATTATACCCTTTTTGGATAGCTGATCAAGATTTTAAATCGCCACCAGCGGTTATTAATGCCTTGGTTCACCGAGCAAACAATGGCATTTATGGGTATGAATATAAACCTGCACAATTCAAAAACATCGTCAAAAAATGGTATTGGGACCAATTTCAATGCGTGATAAAAGAGGATTGGATGGTACATACCCCCACCATTATGAGCAGCATGGCTATGGCCGTTGATTTGTTTACACAATCTTCGGATAAGGTTATTATTCAACCGCCAGTTTATAAGGAGTTTTCTAATGTTCTAAACAAAACAGAAAGAACAGCGATTACCAATCCATTAGTATTAAAGGAAAATAAATATCAAATAGACTTTGACCAATTAAAAGAATTGGCAAAAAAAGATAACGTTACCGCACTAATGCTATGCAACCCTCACAATCCAGCAGGAAGGGTTTGGACACGCCAAGAATTACAACAGGTAGTGAATATTGCGTTAGAAAATAACCTCCTTATTATTTCGGATGAAATTCATGCAGATATTGTTTTTTCAAATGGACAATTTCATTCCCTGCTTTCATTCCCAGAAATTCAACAACAACTGGTAGTCTGCTATTCTCCCGCCAAAGTATTCAACATTGCCTCTATTTCGGACTCTCTTTGTCTCATTCCAAATAGAGAATTACGCATGAAGTTTGATTCTCTTCGTGACCGATATAACATGGGAAGAACCAACGCATTTTCTCAAGTGGCTTGGATGGCAGGATTTTCACATGGCGCATCTTGGGTAAAAGAACTCAATCAATATTTAGAACGAAACGTGACCTATATACATGAATTTGTAAAAAACCAGATTCCTGAAATCTCATGTGTAAAACAAGAAGGTACCTATTTGGTTTGGATGGATGTAAGTAAATTAAATATTCAAGGAGAAGAACTTATCCAGTACCTAGCAAAAAATGCCCAAGTAGGATTAACAGATGGAGCAGTTTTTGGAAAAGAAGGAACCCACTTTGTAAGAATGAATATTTCGTGTCCCTTTAGCATTATTAAGCAAGCTATGGACTCATTGCGCGATTCTATTCACCAAATTTAAGCTCATAATTGTCAGGGTTTTGTCTGATTTGAAAAAAGTAAAAAAATATTTGCTTTTTTATTACCCTACTAAATACATCTACTTATATTTGTACTGTGAAAATTCTCTTTCACCCATTTTAAAGCAGAAAAGGCCATCTTCGGATGGTTTTTTTTGTGCCCAATAGTTCGTTTTTTATTAACCCTGTTAAGTATATGTTATAAGATTTTTCTCTTTGAGATAAATAAATACATTTGTGTCAAGTTAAACCAACCGAATTAAAAATAATTATGAAGAATATTACATTAGCACTTGGATTTATTTTAGCCTTTGCGTTTGGATCGTACGCGCAAACTACATCGCCTGTAGCAGGTGGTCCAGAAATTACCTTTAAGAAAGACGTACACGATTTTGGAAAAGTTAAACAAAATGGAAACGCAACTACTGAATTTGTTTTTACAAACACTGGTACTGCTCCATTAATTATTTCAAATGCTAAAGGATCTTGTGGATGTACTGTTCCAACTTGGCCAAGAGAGCCAATTGCACCAGGTGCTTCATCTACTATTAAAGTAAAATATGATTCTAAAAGAGTTGGTCCTATTAATAAATCAGTAACTATTACTTCTAACGCGGGTAACTCGCCAACCAAAGTAATTCGTATTACTGGTCAAATTTTAGCAGCTCCTGCGGGTGCTACTGCTCCGGTGAATAAACCAGCAGGTGCTCCGACTACTCTATAGTTAGCAAATAACATTATATAAAAGCGGTTTGATTCATTTCAAACCGCTTTTTTTGTGCATAATTTTTTAAGATTCAATCCTAATAATTTCGTTTTTATTATGACCATTCTAATTACATTTGCCGCACTAAATTATCGATTATGCCAAACATATCCGTTAATGGCCTTGCGATGCCAGAATCGCCTATTAGAAAGCTAGTTCCCTTTGCTGAAGCTGCAAAAAAGAAAGGAACGGAGGTTATTCATTTAAATATTGGACAACCCGACATTGTAACTCCTCAAGTAGCCCTAGATGCTATTCATGATAGTAATATTTCTGTACTGGAATACAGTCATTCTGCCGGTTTCGAATCTTACAGAAAAGGACTTGCTGCATCTGTCTCTTATACACATCTCCGAGCCCACGAGACTCCTGAGCATCTC
>CAJXPI010000202.1 GCA_913057875.1 uncultured Flavobacteriales bacterium | reverse complement strand
GGTTTAAAATTTAGAAGTATTGGTCCGGCATTGATGTCGGGGCGCGTATCAGATATTGCTATTCATCCTAAAAATGAAAATGTGTGGTATGTGACCATTGGTTCGGGTGGCGTATGGAAAACCTATAATGCGGGTACCACTTGGCAATCATTATTTGATCAGCAAAAAAGTTTTTCTATTGGCTGCATTACGCTAGATCCGCAAAACCCAGAAGTAGTTTGGGTAGGAACAGGAGAAAATGTAGGTGGCCGCCATATGAGTTATGGTGACGGAATCTATAAAAGTGAAGATGGCGGTAAGTCGTGGAAAAATAGGGGGCTTAAAACCTCTGAACACCTATCAAAAATTATCATTCATCCCACCAATTCTCAAATTATGTGGGTAGCATCTCAAGGGCCGCTTTGGAGTAAAGGCGGTGAACGAGGGGTGTTTAAATCAATGGATGGCGGACAAACGTGGAATCGCACCTTGGGTGATGATGAATGGGTGGGCGCAACAGATATGTTGATTGATCCTAGAAACCCAGATGTGCTTTATGCAGCTACATGGCAACGCCATCGTACGGTTGCGGGTTATATGGGAGGCGGACCGGGTACGGCTATTTACAAATCAACCGATGGGGGAACTACTTGGAAAAAATTGACCAATGGTTTGCCTAAGAGCAATATGGGTAAAATTGGTTTGGCTATTTCTCCTCAAAAACCAGATGTAATTTACGCAGCTATTGAATTAGATAGAAGAAAGGGAGGCGTTTATAAAAGTGAAAACCAAGGAGGCTCTTGGACTAAAATGAGTGATGCTGTTGCTGGTGGTACTGGACCTCATTATTACCAAGAATTGTATGCTTCGCCTCATCAGTTTGATGCGCTTTATTTAGCTGATAATTATATGCAAGTGTCGTTTGACGGGGGAAAAACCTTTAAACGAATGAATGAAAAGCAAAAGCACGTAGATAACCATGCGGTAGCTTTTAAAAAGAACGATCCTAATTACATTCTTGTAGGTTGCGATGGCGGCTTGTATGAGAGTTTTGATAAAACCAAAACCTGGAAATTTATTGATAATTTACCCATTACTCAGTTTTACAAAATTGCGGTTGATGATGCCGAACCTTTTTACAATGTAGTGGGTGGAACTCAAGACAACAGTACACAAGGCGCGCCTTCAAGAACGGATAATTTTCACGGGATAAGAAATTCAGATTGGTTTATTGTTTTGGGGGGTGACGGACATCAACCGGCAACAGAACCCGGAAACCCGAATGTGGTTTACGCCCAATCGCAACAAGGGCATTTGCATCGTTACGATAGAGCAAGCGGAGAAAATATCAATATCAAACCGCAGCCACGCCTAGGTGAGAAAACCGAGCGTTTTAATTGGGATGCGCCTATTTTGGTAAGTCCACATAATCCGCAGCGCATTTACCATGCTTCGCAACGGGTATGGAAATCAGATAACAGAGGTGACTCTTGGGAACCGATTTCGGAAGATTTAACGAATCAAGTAGAGCGTATTCAAACTCCCTTTTATGGAACACAACAACCGTGGGATAATGCGTGGGATATTTATGCCATGTCTAACTATAGCACTATTACTTCATTGTCAGAGTCGCCTCAAAAAGCAGGTTTGATCTATGCGGGTACGGATGACGGTATAATTCAAGTAACCGAAGATGGAGGAGAGAATTGGCGTAAAATAGATTTCGCTAAAATGAAAGGACTTCCAAGTACGGCATTTGTAAATGATATTAAGGCCGATTTGTATGATGAAAATGGCGTATATGCTGTTTTTGATAATCACAAATACGGAGATTATGAACCGTACCTATATCAGAGTTCAGATAAGGGAAAAACGTGGACAAAGATTTCCAGTAACCTACCCGAAAGAACCCTTTTATGGCGCATTGTACAAGATCATGAGGAGAAAGACCTACTATTTTTGGGAACCGAGTTTGGCGTGTATTTTACGCAAGATGGCGGGGCAAACTGGAATAAATTAAATGGGGGAATGCCCAACATTTCGGTACGTGATTTAGCCATTCAAAAACGGGAAAACGATTTAGTGTTAGGAACCTTTGGAAGAGGGATTTACATTTTAGATGATTATTCTGCTTTGCGATCCTTTAAGGCAGAGGAAGAAGTGCAGTTGTTTACCCCTAGAACCGGTAAATGGTATATGCAACGCAGTGTGCTAGGAGGTGGAAAAAAGGCTTCGCAGGGTGATGGGTACTTTGTGGCTAAAAACCCGGCATATGGCGTTCAGTTTTCGTATTACTTGAAAGAGAACTTTACTACCCAAGAGGCAGATCGAAAGGAAAAAGAAAAGGCCGCTACCAAAACGGGTGAAACAGTTGCGGTACCAGAGTGGGGTGTACTGGAAAACGAGAAAAAAGAAATAGCTCCTGCCGTAAGTTTGTTTATTTACGATACGGAAGGAAAAATTATTAGAAAAGTACCTGCCCAAAATGCCAAAGGATTTAACCGCGTGAGTTGGAATTATAAAACAGAATCTATTTTAACGGTTTCGCCAAAAAACAAGAAATCAAAACAAAAGGGGTATACGGTGGGACCAGGTACTTACAGTGCGCAATTGTTTAAAAAAGTAGATGGTAGTTATGAGTCCATTGGGCAAAAAGTATCTTTTAACGTAGCGCCAATAAATCAACGGGCTATGCCTGGGGCTAGTAATGATGAGGTGGTGGCCCATTGGGTAAAAGTAAATTCGTTATGGTCTGAAATTCGTGATTTTGATGCCGATTTTAAAGATGCCAAGAATAAAATGGAGGTAATGCTGGTAGCTTACGATAAAGCTTCGTCTACCGATGCAGATTTGCAAAAGCAGTTACTGGAAGTGCGTTCGCAAATATTGGAATTGGAACATGAGTTTAAGGGAAGCAAAGCCCGATCAGAAGTAGGAGAGAAGAATGAGTATCCTACCATTTACGATTATTTGTGGAATGCGACCAACGACCGATCTACTTACGGACCTACGCAAACTCAAAAAATGTGTTTTGAAAATGCTCAAAGTTTGCATGAAACGTATACAAAGAAGCTGAAAGATATTACTGCCACTATGGATGACCTAGAAGGTAAGCTAGTGCAGGTGGGCGCCCCAAAGATTAGAAAATAGATTTGCGGTAAAGTTATGAGCAAAGCAACAAACGAAAGTTTGTTGCTTTTTTTGTTTTAACACTTTGGATAACAAACAGGTTTTTTGAACCTTGATTTAAAAAGAACATTTGTCAAATTAATTGCAGCAGATGCATTATTGATGTATTTTTACACCAAATCATCAGTTATGGCACGACAAAGTATTTCATTTACCGAACCCAATGATAAGTGGTTAAAAAGTCAAGTGGAGAGTAATGAATACTCCAGTAAAAGTGAAGTAGTTAATGACTTGATTAGGCAAGCTAGAAAACAGCAAAAACAAATTGACTGGATTAACGCTAAATTAGAAAAGGCAGAAAAAGGGGGATTTACCTCAGATAGTTCAATTGACATTTTGGCCCAATCCAAATCGCTTTTAGATGGCTAATTACAAGTTGAGTAATGAAGCTAAAAATGATTTAATTAGAATTCATCAATATGGCGTAATCAGGTTTGGTATGTCTCAAGCCGATAAGTACTTCCATTCATTTTTCAAAAGTTTTGAAAAGATTGCAGAAAGACCCTACTCTTATGAATCTGTTGATTTCATTAGGCCTGGATATAGAAGGTGTGTATCGGGGGTTGACAGTATTTACTTTAAGGTACATGAAAATAGGGTAGAGATAATTTCCATAATAGGAAAGCAAGATTTGAGTCAGGTTTTGTAGATTTTGATTGTCAAAAAGCACATGATCTATAGCAGGTTTAGGTTTCCATATAGGGTTGCCAGGTTACTAAAATAAATTTTTCAATATTTCTTTCTTTCTTTTTTAGGTACCCGAATTCATAACAGAACAAGTAGACCTCTGAATTTTTATTTTTCCAGTAATGCGTAAAATATTTAGGGTTGAACCCTTCTTTTAGTAATATATCCTTTCTGACTATTGATTTTCCTCCTTTATTGAATGATTTTAATAGGGCTCTATTTAACCGGAGCTGTTTATCAATTTTGGTAAATATTTTGTCGGGGTGGTTTTTATTTTGTTGGTAATGAAAGGATGATTTGCAATAAACGGAACAAAATTTTTTGTCGGTTCTGCCGATGATTTCTTCTTGACAATTGGGGCATTTTTTCATAGTCGTAGATTAAACGTTTATTATACGTATAAATATACGACTATTTTTTTTTGTAATTCATTAACCCGCTAGTTTTGATAGAAATGCATTCAAAATTTCAAAATATCATTATCTTAAAACATCTGGTACTGGATGGTAAGCGATTTATAGGGCTTAAATACTATCCCAATAAGTTGATTGAGAAGCTTATTGACACCATGTCTTTTGTGAGTTGGAGTGATGAATACGGGATGTCATATTTGCCCAATAACCCTCAAAATTTAAGTCAGGTATTTGATACCTTTAAAGGGTTAGTATGGATAAACACCGGTAATTTTTTTGAAGGAAAAACGAAAGCAAAAGGGGAAGCGCCAATATCGGTAGATCAATTTAGAAGACGGAAGCTCCCTGAGGGTTATCGCGCTTGTCCGGAAGAGTTTTATCAAAAACTAGAGTTAAAACATTACTCCTTAAACACGGCTAGAACCTATATAGGTAAATTTGAGAAATTCATTAATTACTTTAAGGATAAGGAGTTGGTAGAGATTGATGAGTTGCAAATTAAAGAGTACTTGCAACAACTGGTGATTCACGGGAAGTCAGAATCATATGTAAATCAAATGTTGAACAGCATAAAGTTTTATTACGAGATTGTATTAGGAATGCCTAATCGGTTTTATGCCATTGAACGCCCTAAGAAACGTGAAAAATTACCTAAGGTTATTAGTTTATGGGAGGTGCAACAGTTAATTAATTGTACTGTAAATATTAAGCACCGTTGCATAATAAGCTTATTGTATTCGGCAGGTTTACGCAGAGCAGAACTACTTAATTTAAAGGTAACAGATATAGATAGTCATCGGATGGTGATCAATGTGGTTCAGGGCAAGGGGAATAAAGATAGATTGACCATATTAAGTCCGGTGGTATTAAGCGAACTACGTGCTTATTATAAAGCGTATAAGCCCAAGAATTTCCTTTTTGAAGGTCAGAGTGGGGGAAGGTATGGCGAACCCAGTGTAAATAAAATCATTATCAATGCGGCAAAAAAGGCCCGTATTAATAAGCATATCACTCCACATATGCTACGTCATAGTTTTGCTACCCATTTATTAGAATCTGGAACCGATTTACGATATATCCAGGTATTATTGGGACATACTAGTTCTCGAACAACTGAAACTTATACGCAAGTGGCGACAAATCATATAAAAAGTATTGTTAGTCCCATTGATATTTTAAATTTGGGGTAAAAACATAGTGTAGATATCTCTCACTAGTGAGAGATACACATTTGTTAGGCATAATCCACAAAAACCTCTACAGCCGAATATGAAAAC
>CAJXPI010000201.1 GCA_913057875.1 uncultured Flavobacteriales bacterium | reverse complement strand
GGCATACGAGATGCTCAGGAGTCTCGTGGGCTCGGAAGATGTGTATAAGAGACAGACCATGAACTTAATGTTCATTTACAAAGGAAAATTAACTACTTCTCCTGTTTCAGATACAATTCTTAACGGTATTACGCGTAAATCTGTTCTAGCGGTCGCTAAAGATTGGGGAATAGAAGTGGATGAAAGACAAGTTGACGTTAATGAATTAACTGAAGGAATTAAAAATGGAGATGTTACAGAAGCGTTTGGCGTGGGTACAGCAGCTACTATTGCACAAATTAGAACCATTGGTTTAGGGGGTGTTGATTTTGATTTACCAACCATTACTGATGACATGTTTCAAGTAAAGATTAATGCTTACCTGGAAGATTTCAGAAAAGGAAATGTAGCAGATAAATTTGATTGGAGAGTGGAGATTAAATAATCTAAATTTGAAAATAATATTAGAAGGGTTGCTTCCGCAACCCTTTTTTTGTTTCTATAACTACCTATTTATGGCAATTCTATTACCTAGCCACTAGGCAATTTATCCGAAAGATTTTGTTTAATTTGTATTCCAATTAAAACAGCAATTTTTGCATGCAAATTAAACGCTTTCTTCCACTACTTGCAGTAGTCATATCACTTGCTTTTTCTTCGTGTTATAAAACGATTCCTAAAAGTAAGGATGTACAATTGGGTGCTTTAACATCCAATAAAATTCATTCCAATCCAAAACAATACCCGTTATTAAAAAAATCGGAACACCCCGTTGCATATAAACAGATACAAAGGGTAGTTGACAATATTCTTAAATCACCAGACATTAAAGAAGAAGATATTTTTGCGTACGACTCCATCACCATTATTCAGGATGACGATATGGTAAACGCATTTTGTACTCCAGGAGGATACATCTTTGTTTACACAGGACTTATTAAAATGGCGCAAAATGAAGACCAACTAGCAGCGGTTATTGGTCATGAAATTGCTCATGCAGAATTACGTCACTCCGTAAAGAAATTAACACGTGGCGTGGGGCGACAAGCAATAATTATTGCGGGAGCTGCGGCAGCAGGTGCTTCATTTGGTGTATTTATTGCCGTTGAGGTAGGTAATAAAATTTTAGGACTAGGATTAGGACGAGATCAGGAAAATAATGCCGACAAAAAATCAGTTATTTATTTGGGTACGGGAGATCAATATTCTGCCGTAGCGTTAGCAGACTTTTTTGAAGAACTAACTAAGGCTGGAAAGAACGTACGTATTCCTCCTATGCTAAGCACCCACCCAGATACAGAAAATAGAATTTATAGAGTTCGAAAATGGGCCAAGAAATTTGGCTATCGAACCGAGTATGGTGAACATCCAGAATTTACCCTACTCCAAAATAGTATACCATAAAACACACAATTATGAGCACTCCACAAGGAATTCCATCGGTTGATTTATCCGACTTTGTTTCAGGAGATGAAACACGCAAGCAACAATTTGTTGAAAGCCTAGGAAAGGCTTATGAAGAAATTGGATTTGTAGCTTTGAAGAATCATCAGGTTTCTGACCAAATTATTGACAACATTTACCGTTTAAATGCTGAATTTTTCGGTTTACCCGAAGATATAAAAAAGAAATATGAGATAGCCGAGATTGCCGGCCAAAGAGGATATACCTCCTTTGGGAAAGAACACGCTAAGGGAAAAACCGCTGGCGACTTGAAAGAGTTTTGGCACTTTGGTCAATTTGTAGATGATGATGAAGCAAGAAAGGCCAGTTATCCAGACAATATTAATGTATCGGAACTACCAGATTACCTTCCAACAGGTAGAAAAGCGTATCAAGCTTTAGAAGCCACAGGTACAAAAATGTTACAAGCTATTGCATTGTATTTAGGTTTAGATGAATTTTATTTTGATCAATATGTACATAACGGAAATAGTATTTTAAGACCTATTCACTATCCTCCAGTTGAAACTTTAGAAACTGAAGCAGTAAGAGCGGGAGAACATGAAGACATTAACTTAATTACCCTTTTAGTAGGGGCATCTGCAGATGGACTTCAAGTACTAAATAAATTGGGAGAATGGAAAAGTGTTACCGCTATTGAAGATCATATTGTAGTAAATGTGGGAGATATGTTACAACGACTAACGAACAATAAACTGAGATCTACTACTCACCGTGTAATCAATCCTCCTGCAGAAAAAATGGATACTAGCCGATATTCCGTTCCTTTCTTTTTACATCCTATTTCTGAAATGCCCTTAAATTGTTTACCAGAAACGGTGGATGAAAGTCACCCTAAATTATATGAAGACATTTCGGCTGGAGATTATCTTATAGAAAGATTAATTGAAATCGGATTAAAATAAAAATCAATCAAAATCAAAATCATGAAAAATATTCACTTGTCATTACTTGCGGTATCCGCATTACTAATCGCCTCTTGTAGCGAACCTGCTGTAAAAAAAGAAGAAGAAACAACGACAAAGGAGGCTCCAACTGAGGTAACTTGCAACTATAATTACGATGCATCTAGTACAAAACTGAGTTGGAAAGCCTTTAAAACCTCTGCTAAAATAGGGGTTGGAGGAACTTTTGACACTTATATGGTGGAGGGAACAAAAATGGCAACTAAAGAGTCTGAAGTTTTTTCAAACGCTTCTTTTACCATTGTAACACCAACTGTGAACTCTGGAAACACTGCCAGAGACCCCAAAATAGTAGCCTCATTCTTCAACGCAATGATGGATTCCGACACTATTAGTGGTAAAGTAATCAAAATGGGGAACCCTACCAATGGAGAGGGTGCAGCTATTCTATCTATTACCATGAATGGAGAAACCCACGAGGAAAATGCAAAGTATACCCTTGAGGGTACTGACCTTCAATTATCAGCTACTTTAGACTTATCTAAATGGAATGCTGATCAAGCTGTTGCCTCTCTTAATGAAGCCTGCGAAATATTGCATACCGGTGAAGATGGAGTGAGTAAATTATGGAACGAAGTGGATGTTGAAATTTCAACTACATTAACCAAGGACTGTGAATAAAAATTTTTCTAAAAAAAGAGCGGTTGTTAATCGCTCTTTTTTTTGTCTTATTTTATCGCGATATAGTAACTGTTCCTTTTTGGGTATAGGGTGCATCATCTGTACCTATAATATTGCAAATCCAATAATACACCCCATTTGGTACTGGTTCTCTCGAAGGGCTATTTCCATCCCAATTAATTTCTAAATTATTCGAATTAAACACCTCCTTACCCCAACGGTTATAGATTAGAGTTTGCATATTTTTTATTCCAACAATATACACCGGGTGAAATAAATCATTGGTTCCATCGCCATTAGGTGTAAAAATATTTGGCATTTCTGCATAGGTTTCGCAGCTTTCAGTTCCCACAAATGTCGTATCTGATGCCACACAAACCCCATTAAAAATTTGGGCCCAAATTTTGCTATAAGTTTCTATTTTAACTGTTTCTTCGGTAGTTCCGTCATACCACACAATACTATCATAGGTATTTTTAATATTAAAATCTAACACCGTACCAAGACAAACAATAGTATCAGGACCCAGTTCAACCTTTGGCATTTCTAAAAACGTGATCAAAACTGTATCTATAGTTTCACAATTATTCGCAGAAACACTTGCCCAAAACTCTCCGGTTGTATGCATTACTTCAGAGAAACTTGTACTTCCGGTACTCCAATTATAGACAGCTCCAGGAGTAAGAACATCTTGAACCAAAGAATCTCCTTCGCACATGGTGGTATCTGGACCTAAATCAACTATTGGATAAGGGTTAACATATACATTTACACTATCAGATACCTGACCACAAATATTGGTTAATTCTACCCAAACCAATCCCGACTGACCTACAGTTAATACAGAATCTATTGAGCTATCATGCCATAAATAGGATACATTTGGCTGCCCTAAATTAAAAGTCACGGTTTCTGTTCCGCATAAAAAGGTATCAGAGCCCAAATCAGCGAATGGAATATCATAAATTTCAATATTCACAGTATCGGATTCTATACAGTTATTAATACTCACTTCCACCCAATATTGACCACTAATTGTTACCTGCTTAATAGCGCCCATAGAACCGTCATTCCACATATAGGTAGCATTCATGTTATTCGCTTGAAGCATGTAATTTACTCCATTACAAATAATAGTATCGGGTCCTAGGTTTACTGCCGGATTGGGGTCAAACGTTACACTTATTGTATCCCTATCCACACAATTCCCCACCTGCACATTCACCCAATAGTTTCCCGTTTGAGTAACAAATAAAGAGGAATCCAATCCTCCTGTATTCCATAAATAGGTCGCAGATGAATAGAAAGCGTTTAACTCCAAAGATTCTCCATCACAAAGGCTAGTATCTGTTCCTAAATCAACCAAAGGGTAAGTAACGAAACTCACGTTAATGGTATCATATAAAATACCACAATTATCTGTTACTCTCACCCAATACTGACCTGCTTGAGTAATGTTCAAACTACTATTAGTACTGTTGTCACTCCATAAATAACTAGCATTTGGCCAAGTTACATCTTTGGTTAACACATCACCTGGACAAAGAACGGTATCGTTACCCAAACTTACATTTGGCTGACTTGAAAACAGTACCGAAACGGTATCTATCGCTTCACAAAACCCATTGGTAATCGTGATCATTAAATTTGTATTGGTGGAATTAATAGTATTTATGGCTGTGTTAGTTGCATCACTCCATACATATCCAAAACTTGGATTGTCTGTGGCATCCAAGGTATAGGTACTTCCTGAACAAATTATCGTATCGGGTCCAACATCGGCAATAGGCATCGTATCGGAAGTTAGAACAACGGTATCGGTAGATGTACATATTGGAGTAAAGGCAATATCATCTACAGCAAAATCATTTCCTCCAGAGGCATTACTTTGACTTCTAATACAAATGATTGCAGAGGTTTGTGTAGTTCCGGAAGTCCAAGTTCTAGAATACTGAGTCCAACTACAGGTAGATGCACTTAAATTAAAGACGTTACCTATGGCAGTTCCGCCTACGGTAAAATTTAATTGAGCTGGACTAGCCGGATCCACCGAAGTAAACCATCCGGAAAAAATATAATCCGTGTTTGGACTTACCGTTATTGTTTGACACCAAACATTGGTATTTGCTACACTAGATCCATTCATAATCATATAGTTTCCACTACCTGAAGTATGATCATTACAGGAAGGAAAGTTGTTGTGGGTTAAACTTGCATTTGTACTAACCGCATATTGCCCTGGATTAGACAATAATCCCCATGAGCCTCCCGTTCCGTATACATACGAGCTTGTGAAGCCCGTGTTCCCAGAGGAAAAATCTCCATTGGTTACTAAATTGGTACTTCCAGGCATGGTAACTGTGCACGAATAAGTATCAGCAACGTTTACCGAAAGATATGCGTTGGTAGAACCAGTATTCCATAAGTAAGATAAATACCCCCCACCCGTATTAAAAGTATAGTAATCACCCATACAAACGGTCGTATCGGGCCCTAATCCCTGTCTCTTATACACATCTCCGAGCCCACGAGACTCCTGAGCATC
>CAJXPI010000200.1 GCA_913057875.1 uncultured Flavobacteriales bacterium | reverse complement strand
CGAGATGCTCAGGAGTCTCGTGGGCTCGGAGATGTGTATAAGAGACAGATGTTCAATTAAGAGGACAAGGAGCTCCGTTAGTTCCTATTGGTGACGAATTGCTGTTTTCAAAATTCGATGCGTGTTTGAATTTGGGAGGTTTTTCGAATATTTCATTTAGGCATCAGGCAAAAAGGGTTGCTTTTGATATTTCTCCAGCCAATATTGTGCTTAACCATTATATGAAACGGGTGGGGCAACCCTTTGATTGTGATGGAGCAATGGCGCGCAGTGGTGAGGTGTATGAAGATTTGTTACAGCAATTAAATCAATTACCTTACTATTCTGAATCTATTCCAAAGTCTTTAGGTATTGAATGGGTAGAGAGTCAGTTGCATCCTTTGATTAATAATGACCTTAGTGTGCCAGATATTTTAAGAACTTTGGTGGAACACGCTACTTTTCAAATTGGTCAGGTACTGGATAACTATCAATTAAATTCACTTTTGGTTACTGGAGGGGGTGTCTTTAATTCTTTTTTTATGGAAAGGCTAGCTGCTAATACTTCCAGTAAAATAATAATACCCGCAGATGAAGTGGTAGAGTATAAAGAAGCCTTGATTTTTGCCTTTTTAGGTGTTTTAAGGTGGCGAAATGAAATCAATGTTTTGAAATCTGTAACCGGAGCTAAAAAGAATCATTGTTCGGGAGTGATTTCCCTTACTAAATAGCTTGACTACAAAAGGTTCTAGATTACGCTGTCAATATTTCATTGTTAACAAAAAAAACTGACGAATAACATGTAAATAGGTGGGTGGTTATCTTTGGATTTGGATAAATTATGTCTTCTTTTGGCGGCTGTAAAAAAGTAGATTTAGTTAACACAAAAGATTAGGGAAAAATGTACACTTTAATGATCATCATCTTCGTAATTGGATACTTAGCAATTGCGTTAGAACACAATATTCATATTGATAAAGGTGCGTCAGCACTAGTAACAGGAGTATTGGTTTGGACTGTTTTTGTATTTGGTGCGGATAGTATTTTGGGTATTGATTATGCTTGGAGTATTAGTGATCTATATGCACATTCTGAAGGATTCTTAAAGGGTTTTCAAAACTATTTGGTAGGTCATCAATTAGACATTGTAGGAAGTGGTGAAAGCGTACATGAAGCAACTAACCATTTTATTGGATATGAATTGTCTCATCATGTAGTAGATATTGCTGAAATTCTTTTTTTCTTATTAGGTGCAATGACCATTGTTGAGGTGATTGATGCACATGACGGATTTGCGGTAATTACGGATAAGATTAAGACACTAAACAAGGTGAAATTGCTTTGGGTGTTGACTTTAATTACCTTCTTCTTTTCTGCTGCTTTAGATAACTTAACTACCGCTATTGTGATGTCCGCCTTATTGAAAAAACTGATTCGTGATAAAAATGATTTGTGGTTGTTTGCTGGCATGGTAATTGTTTCTGCCAATGCCGGTGGGGCTTGGTCTCCAATTGGTGACGTAACAACTATTATGCTTTGGATTGGTGGGAATATTACTGCTGCACACATTATTACTGGAATTTTTATTCCTTCATTGATTGCTTTAATTGTTCCTCTAGTTATTCTTTCTTTTACATTGAAGGGAGAAATTGTTCGACCAGAGACTGCTGAAGGTGATGATGTTAGAATTACTACCGATTCAGAAAGAAATTTGGTATTCACTCTGGGAGTAGGAAGTTTACTTTTTGTTCCTGTTTATAAAACTATTACTCATATGCCTCCATTTATGGGCGTATTATTAGGCTTAGGGGTCATGTGGGCTGTTACTGAAATAATCCATAAGAGAAAGAGTATGCACGCCAAATCTAAGTTGTCTGTAGCGGGTGTTATTCGTAAAGTAGATACTCCATCTGTAATGTTCTTCTTAGGTATTTTATTGGCGGTAGGTGCATTATCTAGTGCAGGTCAGTTATTAGATTTAGCTTCTTGGTTAGAGGTAAAAATGTCTGGGAACATTTACGCAATTAACGTAATTATTGGATTGTTATCATCTATTGTGGATAACGTACCATTGGTTGCCGGTGCTATGGGAATGTATGAAGTTGGACCGTTTGAGCCAGGACTTGCTTATCCAGTAGATCACCCGTTCTGGGAGTTCTTAGCTTATTGTGCAGGTACAGGAGGTAGTGCCTTAATTATTGGTTCTGCTGCCGGTGTTGCAGTAATGGGCATTATGAAAATAGACTTTATGTGGTATTTAAGAAAAATCAGCTTGTTAGCCCTTTCGGGGTATTTAGCTGGTGCTTTATTTTACTACATAGAAAACATGTATTTATAATAGAATTTTAAAACTAACGTTATCAACGCAATATAAATCAACTATGAATTACGGATTATTCTTACAGATAAACACTGGAGCTGAAGGAGCTGAGGTAGTGCCAACGGAAGAAACACTATCAATTATGAGCTTGCTTGTAGGTGGAGGATGGTACATTATGATTCCTTTGGGAATTCTATCTATTGTAGCGGTCTATATCTTTATTGAGAGATACATGTCAGTTGCTCGTGTGGTGAAAGGAGATACTTCTTTTATGGAACGTGTAAAAGATTCCGTATTGAAAGGAGAGATTCAACAAGCACGTCAAATCTGTAAGGATGTAAATAATCCATATTCACGTATGATTGAAAAAGGATTAATGCGTGTGGGTAAGCCAATGGCTGATATTGGTTTAGCAATTGATAACGAAGGAAAATTAGAAATTACTAAATTAGAGCAATCATTATCTATGGAAGCCACCATTGCGGGTGCCGCTCCAATGATTGGGTTCTTAGGAACGGTAATTGGTATGATGGCTGCGTTTCACGAAATGAATACTAGTGGGAATGCCGTTGAGTTAAACCAGTTAGCCGGTGGTATTATGCAAGCAATGGTAACAACCGCAGCTGGTTTAGTTATTGGAATTATTGCATACTTGAGTTACAATATTTTAGTAGGAAGAATTGATAAAGTAGCGTATAAGATGGATGAGTTATCCGTTCGTTTTATTGATATGTTACAAGAACCAGCATAATCATGGCAGTTAAAGGAAGAAATAAAGTAAGTCCAGAGTTCAATATGTCGTCTATGACGGATATTGTATTTCTGTTACTTGTGTTTTTTATTATCGCCTCTACGATGATTAGTCCAAATGGCGTGGATGTTTTATTGCCAAAAAGCAGTACACGAACGCCTAATAAAGGGCAAGTGGCAGTTTCGATTCAACCTGGGAATAAGTTTTTTATTGGACAGAGAGAAGTCAAGTTTGAGCAATTGGAAAGAAATCTTCAATCTATGTTGGAGGGAGAAGAAAATCCGGCATTTGTTTTGAAATCTGATGAAACTATTGAGGTTCAGTATGTGGTTTCTGTGATGGAAATTGCCAACCGAAATAAATATAAAATGGTTTTGGCCACTAGAGGAAAATAAATGTTAGCATTACCTAAAGAAAGAGAAAAGAAAGAAGGCTTGATTGGAACCGTTTTGTTTCATGTTATGCTATTGATTTTTTTCTTGATTTATGGTTTAACGTATCAAAACCCACCACCAGAGGTTGGTTTAACTGTAAATTTTGGTACTACTGATATGGGTAGTGGTGATAACCAACCCGAAGCAACTACAGCTCCTGTGGAGCCCGAAGAGACTCCCGAAGAAGAGGTGGTAGAACCTACGCAAGCTGAGCCTGTGGCCGATAACCCGGATGTGGCTACTCAAGATAATATTGATGCTCCTGCCGTTCCTAAAGAGAAAACGGAAGCAGAGAAACAGGCTGAGAGAAAAGCTGCGGAAGACGCTAAGAAAAAAGCGGAACAAGAAGAGCAAAGAAAAAAGGCCGCTGCTATGGCCCAAGCGTTTAATAATCCCACAAACCAAGCTGGTGTAGGGGATGGTGACGATGATGAGCCAGGAGATAGAGGTCAACCTGATGGTGGGGCGGACGGAGCTTACGAAGGTGGCGGAATTGGAAATGGGAACTATGCTTTAGGAGATAGAGCTGCGTTGACCAAACCAAAACCCGTTTACGAATGTCAAGAAGAAGGTAAAGTTTACGTAGATATAAAAGTGGATCGAAACGGTAAGGTAGTTTATGCCTCTGTTGGACAAGGTACCACTAATACTGCCGAATGTTTAACGAAAAAGGCTCTTCAAGCCGCGTATAAAACAAAATGGCAACCCAAAAACGGGGCTCCAATTGAGCAAAAAGGCCGAATAATTTACGATTTCCAAATTAAATAATGACGTACCAAGAAACGGTTAATTACCTGTTTTCTCAGTTACCGATGTACCAAAGACAGGGTAAAGCTGCCTATAAAGCAGATTTATCTAACACATTGGCTTTGTGTAAAAGTCTGGGTAATCCTGAAAAACAATTTAAATCTATTCATATTGCAGGAACCAACGGAAAGGGTTCTACCTCGCATTATATAGCCTCTATTTTGCAAGAGGCGGGTTATAAGGTGGGGTTGTATACTTCTCCCCACTTAATAGATTTTAGGGAGCGGGTGCGAATCAACGGAAAGATGATTCCGGAGCAAAAGGTGGTAGACTTTGTGGAGTCTAAATCAGATTTGTTAAGTGAAATTTCACCATCATTTTTTGAATGGACGGTGGGATTAGCCTTTTCTTATTTTGCAGAAGAGCAGGTAGATATTGCAGTAATTGAAACCGGATTGGGCGGCAGACTAGACTCCACTAATGTAATCAAGCCCTTAGTTTCGGTTATTACGAATATTGGATTAGATCATACCCAGTTTTTGGGGGATACCCTTCAAAGTGTAGCCACAGAAAAAGCCGGAATTATTAAAGAAGGAGTTCCAGTAGTCATCGGAGAAACGCAAGAAGAGGTACAATCTATTTTTGAAGCGAAGGCAGAAGCCTATAATTCGGAAATTGTGTTTGCCGATCAACAATCGGAAATTATTGATTTACCTAATCTAATTAGCTATAAAAAGAAAAACGTGCAAACCGCTGTTATTGCGACCAAGGAGCTACGTGCATACGGATTTGAGATCAGTAATAACCATTTAGTCTCTGGAGTGGAGTTGATGGCTAAAAATACCGGTTTACGCGGTCGTTGGGAGGTGATTCAACAAAACCCAATGGTGATTGCAGACACGGCTCACAATAAGGAAGGGTTAGCGTATACCATGAATCACTTACAACAAGTGGCAAAGGGTAAGATGAGAGTTGTATTTGGAATGGTAAATGATAAAAATGCAGATTCCGTAATGGAGCTTTTACCAGATGAAGCGGAGTATTATTTATGTGAACCGTCAATTGAAAGAGCTAAACCTTTAGCTGAATTGGAAGAATTATTTACTAATTCGAAAAAAAATAAAAAAAGTTTCAAAAAAGTTTCAGAGGCTATTGAAATGGCAATATCTGATTCTCAAGAAGATGACGTGGTCTACATTGGCGGAAGTACTTTTGTAGTAGCAGATGCCTTTATTTTTTTCAAATAAATGCATTGTCAAATCAAATGGTTGACGTACATTTGCACCACGAATACGGAACGTGGCTAGCGAAAGCAACTCCAACCAAATTCGGGCAATTAGCTCAGCTGGTTCAGAGCACCTCGTTTACACCGAGGGGGTCGGGGGTTCGAATCCCTCATTG
>CAJXPI010000199.1 GCA_913057875.1 uncultured Flavobacteriales bacterium | reverse complement strand
GAGATGCTCAGGAGTCTCGTGGGCTCGGAGATGTGTATAAGAGACAGGTGCAATAATCAAACTTCTTGAGCTGGGCTCCACAATAGGCCCACCAACACTTAAAGAGTAAGCGGTTGAACCAGTTGGGGTAGAAATAATTAACCCATCGGCCCAGTAAGAATTTAAAAATTCGTTATTCACATAGGTATGAATAACAATCATAGAAGCGTTGTCATTTTTATGCACCGTCACCTCATTTAAGGCAAAATTCTTTTTCCCAAATAAGGCCTTTTCAGTATCTACTTCAAGCAATGTTCTATTCTCAATAGTAAAATCTCCCGACAACCATTGATCGATTTTCTCCTTTATTTCCTCGGAACTAACACGTGCTAAAAAACCCAACCTTCCAGTATTCAAGCCCATAATTGGAATATCAGCCCCCCTTAACATTAAAGTGGAGTCTAAGAAAGTTCCATCACCACCAATACTAATTAATAAATCCGGTTTAGATATCTTATTCCGTGTGGAAGAAAAAGAAAGTATGCCCCAAGTGTCAAAGTTTGGGATTTCATTCAATTTCTCTAAATACTTTTTATAAATCTGCAATTCCACCTGATTTTCCCTTAAGTACTCAATCAAGTAAACGACATCCTTTATATATTTTGGATTTAATTCCTTACCGAAAATTGCAACTCTCTTCATTTGGGCTCAAAGAAAAGCAATACATCCAACTTTTAAACTAGAAAGACTTAGAAAAATGTAAATAAAGCCCCTTTTCTTCCTCCCTATTTATGGAATATTCCAATCGACTCACAAAATCATAAAAAGCAACGATATCTATACCCATTCCATATCCATAGGCCCATTTATTTGACAATGGATTGTTGTCCGCATAAACCGCGTCATCTGCATATCCCGCATCAAAGTAGGCATTCATGTAAATCGCGAAATAGGGCTTATTAAATTTGTCCAGTGGCAACCATTTCAAATGCATTTCCTTTTTCTTTAACACATTAAATTTTAAGTTGGTTTTAAACACACCATACCTCTCTGCATCCATAACGTATAACTCATATCCTCTTATGTAATTTTTATACCCCAAACCTTCTTGAATGGCATAGGGCGTTTGATCACCAAAGGTGGTTTTTGCAATAATAGCATTTGCAAAATTCCACCTTCCTCCAAGAGGCAAGTGCCAATAAACCCCAAGTGTTGCTGTGAAAACATTCAAGTTCTCATTTTCTAATAGTCCAGCACCAAACTGAGTCAAATAAGATTCTATTTTATACCCTTTCAAAGGGTATGACATATAATCACGGGTGTCATATTTCCCATAATAACTAAACGTAAAGTAATCTGATTGCAACGTACCATTTTTAAGGTAATTGTTAGCCAAAACAGCAACAGAGGAGTCAATTTTGATCTGATTGTAACTTAAACCAAAACGATGCCTAAAATTCAGACCTTTTCGGTAAGTGATATTAGATCGTGCAAAAATCACTTGTCTTCCTGGGCCTAAGTCACTTTTGTAAAACACACGTTTGTTTAATTCTGACGTATAATTTACTTCTCTATACCCAGCATATCCCGCGGCAGCGTACAGCCCCAAAGTTTTTTTCTTGTTTAAATTAGGGATATCATACCCCACAGAAAACTGATTTTCAAAGCCCACTTTGGTCATTACCTGAAAAGTTTCATTTCTACCTCTAAAGTTATACCAATTAAGAAAAACTCCATATGTTAATCTAGCAAAATCCTTGGTTTCCCACCAGGTATTAAAGTTTCGATCTCCATTTTCTAAAATAGGATACGGCCAAACATACCAACGCTCTTCTAGGTCAAAGACAACATTTACCACTCCATTATGACTTGACGAAAGAGTAAACTCCACCTTGTTAAACAAACCTGTATTAAAAATATTTTCTCTACTTCTTTGCACCCTCTTTTCAAAATCGGATAAGATTAAGCTATCTCCAGTTTTATAGGAAAGTTCTCGGTCAAGGATAAATCGTTTAGTTTTTTCATTCCCGATATATTCTGTCACCCCAACCTCAATCAGATTTAAGGAATCGGATTGCGCATGCATAAAAGGAGACACCCCAAGAAGAACCAGAGAAATGAGTAGAACATTCCGCATAAGAGGGAACTATATATTTAGAAAGTTCATTAGGTTATCGTATCGGCTTTGCATATCTGAATCCTCTGATTTAGCTTGATAGCTTGCCAAAACAGTATACCCAAATCTGTCTAACGCGGATATTACCGATTCCACTTCTTGCTTGTTTAGCTTTATGGTTAAGACAATTTTATTGGCATCGGGGTTATTTCGAATATAGGTACCCAAGATTTTCATGCCCGTATTTTCTACTATTCGAGTAATTTCCGTTAAATAGTAATCAATACTAGCCATTTCAATTTCGATAACCCCACCTTGGTCTTGAACTATAGAAGAATTACCAAAAACAGAAACCACAAGATTACGGGTAATCACCCCCAGAAATGCGCTCTTTTCACCTACTACTGGAAGTCCACTGAGATTTGAAACTTGTAATTTATTTACCGCAGACAAAAAATGTTCATTTGCCCCAATAGAAACTTCAGGCAATCTGATTTTACTTTGCGCTATTGTTAAACTCCAGTCGTCCTGCTCATAGACATCTTCCTCGTAAATTAACCCAACAAATAACGAGCCATTGATTACCGGGAAATGACTTAATTTAAACTCATCCATGAATCCCATTGCTTTTTCCAAAGTATCTATGGTTTCTAAATATGGAAGCTCTAAATCTGCTAGCTGACCTGCTGTCATGGTTTATGTTTTTCGATTGTTTACCACCACAAAACTTTACATTTGCAGTACGATTCAAAAATAGAAAAATATGACTCAATTAAGTGTCAATATCAATAAAGTTGCCACCATTAGAAATGCCCGTGGAGGAAACACCCCAAATGTTTTACAAGTAGCGTTGGACTGTGAGAAATTTGGAGCCCAAGGCATCACTGTTCACCCAAGACCAGATGAAAGACATATTCGTTTTTCCGATGTTGCTGATTTAACAGGAGCAGTAACCACCGAATTCAATATTGAAGGCTATCCAAGTGACGATTTTATTCAAATGGTACTGGATGCCAAACCAGCCCAAGTTACCTTAGTCCCTGACGGACCTGATGTTTTGACATCAAATGCAGGTTGGGATACCATTGCAAACCAAGAGTTACTAAAAGAGGTGATTAACATCTTTAAAGAAGCTGGAATTAGAACATCCATTTTTGTAGATGCGGATCCAGAAATGGTAAGGTTCGCAAAAACAACGGGAACGGATCGAGTAGAACTATATACAGAATCCTATGCGGAGGGTTATTCTGACGACAAGGAAAAGGCAATTTTCCCATTTATTGCTGCCGCCAAAGCAGCTAAAGAAGTGGGTATTGGCTTAAATGCAGGTCATGACTTAAGTCTTGAAAATCTACGCTATTTTGCTGAGAATATTCCCAATTTACTGGAAGTTTCTATTGGCCACGCACTTGTTTCAGACGCGTTATATTATGGCCTTGAAAACACTATTGCGCTTTATTTACGCGAATTAAGACCTCAAGAAATTTAAATCATGAAACTCCATTATAAGATTTTAGGCGAAGGCGAACCTTTAATAATTATGCATGGTCTTTTTGGTATGCTAGATAATTGGCAAACCTTAGGTAAAAAATGGGCTGAAAATTATCAGGTCATTTTAGTAGACCTCCGAAACCATGGTCACTCTCCTTGGGATGAGGAGCATACCTATCAACTTATGATGGAAGATCTTGAAGAGCTTACGGATGATTTATTTTTAGAAGACATTAATCTTATTGGTCATTCAATGGGCGGGAAATTGGCCATGAAATTTGCTCAAAGATTTCCACAACTCATGCATAAATTAGTGGTAGCTGATATTGGCCCCAAGAAATATCCAGTACATCATCAAAAAATACTAGATGGCCTTCACAATGTTCCCATTGACACGGTAAAATCAAGAACGGAGGTAAAAAATTACTTAGCAGAGTACATTGCCGAGGAGTCCAACATTCAATTCTTTTTAAAGAACTTGTATTGGATAGAAAAAGGGAAACTAGCGTGGCGTTTTAATCTGGACGGATTAACCAATAACATTCAATTTGTTGGCGAAGATCTGCTTTCTGGTCATTTTGTTGGTCCAACCCAATTTATTAGAGGTGGTAATTCTAATTACATACTGGATGAAGATTGGACTGACATTCAGAATTCTTTTCCGAATAGCCAGTTGGACACTATTCCAAATGCCGGACATTGGCTACATGCAGAAAACCCCAATATGTTTTTTGATAAAGTGGATGCCTTTTTAAGCAAATAATTATTCTAAAATTATTCGAGCATCCACGGTGTAAATTTGATCACCTGAGCCCATCAATGGATTCAAGTCCATTTCGGCAATTTGCGGAGCAAGCTCTACCAAAGCCGAAACTTTGGAAATTATTTGCGCAAAAAGCGGAAGGTTAATTCCTTCCTTACCTCTATACCCTTGAAGAATTGGGTGAATCTTTAAGCGGTCAATCATGGTTTGCGCTTCCTTTTCTCCAACCGGAGAAAGTCCTGCTCGAATATCTTTAAATACTTCAATGTAAATCCCTCCTAACCCACACATAATGATATGACCGAATTCGCCTTCTTTTCGGGCTCCAACAAATATTTCTAAACCTCCTAATTGAGGTTGCATTAATACCCCTGTAACATCTTTAATAGCAGAAAGTCGGTTATACTCTTGCACCACTTGTTTATTTGAAGTTACGTTTAACACAACTCCCCCCACATCCGTTTTATGAATTGGACCAACCACTTTCATTACCAATGGAAACCCAATTTCATCCGCAATTTGTTCGGCTTCTTTTTCTGTATGGGCCACCGTTTCATAAGCCGTTGGGATTCCTGCTGCTGCTAACAATTCTCCAGTGGGTTCTGGCGCAATTAATCCGCTTTGTTGCGTAGAAACTACTTTCTGAATAAGTTTTTCATCAATAGCGGGTAACTCAACAGTCAAATCGGTAGGTAGAGGAGTGCAATACACCTCGGCCAAAGCAGAACCTAAACTCACCTCATCTGGGAAGTTAATTCGTCCTTTGGATAAGAAGTATTCTATTTCCTTTTCAGCATTCACTAATGATGGGAGTACCGGAAATATTGGCTTTTTGCAAAATTTCATTTTCACATTAAGCACCTTGTAAACGTTTTCTACATCAAAAAGACCCGCGCTTCCAAAGACCACCGCCATTCCATCAATCTCATCAAAATTGTGTTCGCAGTAATCAATGATAATACCTAACTGGTCAGCGGTTCCTGTAGCTAAAAAATCAATGGGATTAGCCACCGAAGAACCCGGGTACAAATACGTTAAAAGCTCATCCGCATCTTCACCCGAAATAGAAGGTACATTAAGTCCACCTTTTTCTAAGGCGTCAGTTAGCATTACAGCCGAACCACCCGCGTGGGTAATTACGGCAATGTTCTTTCCTTTTAATTCTTTATTATCAAAAATTCCAGCTACGGTAATTAATTCAGAACGACTACTGCAATAAACAATACCCGCTTTTCTGAAAAGGGCTCGAGTAATAAAATCACTGGTGGCTACAGCTCCTGTATGCGAAGATGCCGCTCTACTTCCAGCAGAAGAATAC
>CAJXPI010000198.1 GCA_913057875.1 uncultured Flavobacteriales bacterium | reverse complement strand
ATGCTCAGGAGTCTCGTGGGCTCGGAGATGTGTATAAGAGACAGACTTAAACTAGCCAATTACGAGTTCTACAAAGTGATTGCCCTTCGGGCTCCAGCACATTTAGTAGATTCCTCATTGCCATTTCCGCCACCAGCAGATGATTATGCGGATGGTTCTTGGACCGATTGGATGGATACCCCAGAGCTTTTACAATCACCATACCTTAAAAGTAT
Source organism: uncultured Flavobacteriales bacterium (assembly GCA_913057875.1). GTDB lineage: Bacteria > Bacteroidota > Bacteroidia > Flavobacteriales_G > Salibacteraceae > CAJXZP01. The sequence continues at coordinate 5,460 of CAJXPI010000198.1, read as the reverse complement.
TGTTGATCAGTTTAAAGCGTATACCAAAGTCAATTTGGTACGTCTATTATTCCTCGCGCCAGATTCGGTAGTGAAGGAACATACTGATCCTACGCTTGCCTTAGAGGAGGAAAACTCTATGATTAGATTAACTATTCCAATTGATAACAATGATGAAGTAGCGTTTTTTCTAAATAATGAACTTGTACCTATGAAAGAAGGGGAGTGTTGGTATTTACGTCTTTCTGATTCGCATCGGGTAGTAAATAATGGAGTCTCAGACCGAATCAATTTATCTATTGATATGATTCCAAATAACGAGATTGTGGAAGCAATTGAGCGCGCACAACTATAAGAGACTTTAGACTAAAGCAGTTGGTGAAAGCTTTTATTATTTTTGAAATGGATTTGGGAAATTTAAAAAGGATAAAATCGTTTTTGGGCTTGGCATTAATAGTCGGGTTTTATCACTATTTATGGGTGTTTGACGCTCCCTTATCTGTGATTTACGATACCGTTTCAGGTCAAAAAGCGACAACTGTAATTGACTTTGAAAATTGGAAGGTGCTCGATTTTGAAGAATTACCTCAATCAGAACAATTTAAATACGAAAACCCCACTTGTAAAAGTTTTTCATATACGGATTCAAAATTCCTCAAAATAACCTGGTTTGACCGTTATAAGAACATCACGGGAACTACTAAGGCTTACCAGCTACTAACGCCAGATCGATTAATTGGAAATAGAATAAGAATCCCCAATCTGAGTAAAACACAATATCTGCTGATGGATAAAAAGGTTCTGGAAATCTATCAAAATTTGCTACAAGAGCTTTTAAAAAAGGGGTTTGAAACGGATAGGATTCGAATAACCTCTGCCTTAAGAAACCCAACTTACAACCTAATGGTTAATGGCGCCTCTTGCAGTCAGCATCAACTGGGAACGGCCTTAGATATTTCAGTTGGCGACATTAATGGAGATGGGGCTTCTGATTATAAAGATAGGGCCGAAGTGTATTCTATATTGGAGTACAAATTGGTCAAAAATGATGGCGGAATTGGTAAATATCCAAATAGCCCTAAATTAATTCATTTTGATACTCGTGGAAAGCGCGCTAGATGGTAAATGGCTACTTATATGTTTGTTTTAAAGTTTGTTGAAGCCATTATTGGAAGTACTGCTTGAAGGGGGCGTGGTGGGTAGATGGATTAATCTTTAAGAAAGGGCCGAATACGTTGGATTAGCGTAAAACACGATTTGTTACCTAAACCATTTGGGTTATGTTATATTTGAAGGAACTATACTTTTTATGGAAGAATCTTCAGAGTACAATCTTCAATACGTCATTTTAATTAGCACGGTAGCCGCCCTTGGTGGGTTTTTATTTGGCTACGACAGTGCGGTAATTAATGGGGCAATTGGGGCTATTCAAGAAGCATTTGATTCGAGTTCGTTGGGTTCTGGATTGTCAGTTGCTTCCATGTTGCTAGGATGTGCGGTTGGTGCATTTAATGCGGGAAGTTGGGCAGATAAAATAGGTCGCTTGCCAATTATGAAAATTTCTGCTTTAGCATTCTTAATAAGTGCTTGGGGATCTGGCTCAGCAAACTCGGCTACTTTTTTCATTGTATTTAGGTTATTAGGTGGATTAGCAGTGGGATCGGCAAGTGTGGTGGCGCCTGTTTATATATCAGAAATGGCACCTGCCAAAATTAGAGGTAGGCTAGCTTCTTTGCAACAAATGGCTATTGTCATTGGTATTTTCATCGCATTTATGTCTAACTATTTAATTGTGCAATCTGCAGGTGGAGCGAGTGAAACCTGGTGGTTAGGTTTTCCTGCTTGGAAATGGATGTTTTGGGCCGAAGGAATTCCGGCAGGAGTTTATTTATTATTCTCATTTTTTGTCCCCGAATCACCGCGTTATTTAATTGCATCGGGTAATAAAGCACGTGCTATTCCAGTACTTCAAAAAGTTTGGCGAGATAAAGAATTCGTTGATCAAGAAATAGATGTTATTGAATCTACGGTAAATGTAGATCATAAAAATAGGTTTAGAGATCTATTTACGAATAGTAAACTACTACCTGTAGTTTGGGTGGGGTTGATTCTGAGCGTGTTTCAGCAATTTGTAGGTATTAATGTAGTGTTTTATTATGGGGCTGTTTTATGGGAGTCTGCAGGATTTTCAGAAAGCGATGCCTTAATGATTAATGTGCTATCTGGGGTAGTTAACGTGATTTCAACGGTGGTAGCTATTTTATTAATTGATAAAATTGGAAGAAAGCCCTTATTGTTAACAGGCTCAATTGGAATGGCAATTACATTAGGGCTTTTAGCATTGGTATTCTCTAATGCGAATATGGATGCGACTGGTAATCTAGTTTTAAGTTCACAAGAAGGAATCATTGCTTTAGTAACCGCTAACCTTTATGTATTTTGTTTTGGTGTTTCATGGGGACCGGTGGTTTGGGTATTGCTTGGAGAAATGTTTAATAATAAAATCAGGGGATTTGCAATTGCAATAGCAGCCAGTGCACAATGGATGGCAAATTTTACAATAACCATTAGTTTCCCAGTAATTCTTGAACAATTGGGGTTATTTGGAGCGTATGGTATTTATGCCTTTTTTGCAGTGATCTCTATATTTTTTGTAATTCGCTTTATTCACGAAACAAAAGGAAAGACCTTAGAAGAAATGGTGTAGGCACCAAGGATTTTGTTTTAACTATTTTAGCTTTTTTTGCCAGCTCTTAACATGCTTCAATTGGAGGTAGAATCTACCTTTAGCCCTAATATTTTACGTTAATTTCCATTTTTAATCATTCAACCTATGAAACAAATATTCGTTTATACCCTTTTGGTATTTTTATTTTTTTCCTGTAACGAAGACGCTGATTTTGCGTCTAATCAAGAAGCCTTTAAGATGGAGGAGGAGCGCATGCCAGGATATGCTGCTGGTAATGCTAAAATTCAAAGCAGTTTTTCAAAACCAGAGGGTATGACGAGTAGGAAGGTGATTTGGAATGCGAATCTAGAATTCCAAATAACCAACGTAGATGAAGCCACTTCCAATATCAAAGCAATTGCCAATAAGTACAATGCATTTGTATCTAATATGCATTTATCGTCTATTAATGATTTGATTTCCAGAACGATTACGCTTCGAGTTAAAAGTGAAAAGTTTGATTCTTTGATTTCCAGTATAAAAGGACAGTCTATTTACATATAAAATATTAAAATTAACTCTAAAGATGTTACAGAAGAGTTTGTGGATATTGAAAGTCGACTGAAAACAAAGAAGGAAGTAAGAGAACGGTACATTTCAATTTTACGCAATAAAACGGGTGATATTAAAGATGTAATAGCTGCCGAAGATGCCATACGTAAAATCACCGAAGAAATTGAAGCCAAAGAAGGATGGTACCGGTATTTACAAGATCAGGTAAACTTTAGTACCGTTCAGCTTCGTGTGTATCAAGAAGTGGAATATGGAAAGGAACCTACTGTGTACATTAAGCCATACTCAGAAAAACTCTTGGATGCGGTAATAAATGGGTGGGGAATGATTACCAGCTTATTGTTGGGACTATTAAATATTTGGCCTTTAGTGATTATCACAAGCCTGATTGTATGGAAAAGAAAATGGATAGTCTCTAGGTTTAAATAAAAGCTTATTATCGCATTTGAAAATTATAGACTTAAGAATTATACTCGATTAAGTCAAATCTTTAAACTGCACAACTTTTATGAAAACGCTATTAACATTAGCTCTAGTTCTAAATGCTTTTATTGGTTTTAGTCAATCAGATACCACTATGGTTCCTTTTGTATCGTACTGGTCATTAGGTGATTCGTACAACTTTCAAGTTACCAAAGTCAAACAACGGTATAAAGAAGGTAATTTAACTAAAAATGATTCTACAGTTTACGTGGCTAATTGGCAGGTGGTTGATTCTACGGAAACCATGTATAGAATTAAATGGACTTATGAAACGGACCTAAAAAAATACAAGCTTCCGGAGAATATTTTGAATGGGCTTTCAAAGTATTCAACCACCGAGGTAGTTTATACTACTTCAGAAGTAGGTGAGTTTAAGGAAATAGAAAACTGGGAGGAGATTTCGAAAAAAATGACCAGTTTATTTTCGGAACTCATTAGCGAAGGAGGTCAAGGTGATGCTGCCCTTTCTGCAGAATTAGAAAAGGCATTTAAACCCATGATGGCTATGTATAGCTCTAAAGAGGGCATTGAACAATTGGTGTTTAAGGAGCTAATGTTGTTCCATTTTCCTTTTGGCTTGGAGTATCCTAAGGACGAAGTGATTGAGTATGAAGATAAACTTCCAAATATGATGGGAGGAAGCCCAATCAGAGGAAACTCCAAATTATACTTTGAAGAAGTAGACTTTGATGATTCTTACTGTGTTATGGTAAAGGAAATGGAGCTAAATCCAGAAGATACAGAGAAGATGATTCTTACTGTAATGAAGAAAATGGGAATCAAGAAAAAGGATCTAAAAAAGGTAATGAACTCTTCTAAATTTGTTATAAATGATAAAACAGTGATGCAATACTATTATTACCCAGGAGTTCCCCTAAGAATTGAAACCACGCGTGTTTCGGATGTAGATATTAACTCGTTAAAGCAAAAAGGAGTTGAGACAACCATTCTTGAATTGGTAGATTAATAATTACTACATTGGAGTGGTTGCTTTTTGTTTTAAGAGACCATGCGCATTTGAATGTATATTTGATTTATGCAAAATGAGCAAGACCGGTATAAAGAAACAATTAGAACGTGGGATTCTTTATCTGAGCTGTATGCAGAGAAGTTTCGGGACGTAGAATTATACAACCATACGTATGAAAAATTGGTTTCCTATGTACGGAATTCATCTGCAAATATCCTTGAAATAGGTTGTGGCCCTGGTGTGGTTAGTGGTCATTTATTGCGATTAAAGCCAGGCTTGCAAATTCTTGCTACCGATGTGTCGCAAAGCATGGTAAACTTGGCGCAAAAGATGTATCCTGCTTTAAATACCCAAGTATTGGATATTCGAGAAATAGGAGGTTTAAACCAAAGTTTTAGCGCCATTGTTGCGGCATTTGTGGTTCCGTATATTACCCCAATTGATTTCGAAACATTTGTATGCAATTCGTACCTGAAGCTGGAGGGAAATGGAGTGCTGTATGTAAGTTTTGTTCCGGGTGATTTAAGAAAATCGGGCTTTCTTACTGGAAGTACCGGATTGCGAACGTATTTTCATTATTACCCAGAATCGTATGTTCTGGAAGTGTTAATAAATAGTGGTTTTGATGTTTTGGAAACCTTTCACTTACAATATCCTAAATCTTTGAACGAGGTAGAATTACATACCGTAATGATTGCCCAGGTTAATGACAAATAATTCATGTAAAACCTGTTTTTTACTGTCTCTTATACACATCTCCGAGCCCACGAGACTCCTGAGCATCTCG
>CAJXPI010000197.1 GCA_913057875.1 uncultured Flavobacteriales bacterium | reverse complement strand
TCGGCAGCGTCAGATGTGTATAAGAGACAGGAGTAGAAGTACAGGTTTTTCAAGATAGTGAAACCCCAATAAAACCGGATGCGGTATTCCCAAATAACTGGATTTCTACCCACGCCACCGGTGAAATTGTAATTTATCCCATGCTTACTCCCAATAGAAAGGCGGAGGTTCGAATGGATGTGGTGAAGGAATTGGATTCAGAAAAAGTCTACGACTTTAGAACCGAATCGGACCTGGTTTTAGAAGGTACAGGAAGTGTGATTATTGATCACCTTGCAGGAATGATTTACTATGGCCAGTCAGATAGAACAAATCCAGTTTTGGTTAAAAAATTGGCTAAATTATTGGATTTTGAAACTTGTGGTTTTTCTGCGGTAGATCATTTAAAGAATCCCATTTACCATACCAATGTGATGATGTTTATTATGCATGGGTTGGTAGGGATTGGGATGGAAACAATTTCCAGTACGGAGGAAAGAGAGAAAGTAACGCAAACCATTTTAAATTCGGGTAAAAAGGTACTGGAATTGAGCTACTATCAAATTACCCAATTTGCAGGCAATATGCTTCAGTTGAGAAATGAGGATGGAGAATATGTTTTGGTTTGTTCTTCCACCGCATGGAGTTCTTTGAAAGAAGAACAAAAAAATGTAATCGAAAATCAAACAAAGGTGGTGACTTTAGATATTCCTACCATTGAATTATATGGAGGTGGGAGTGCACGTTGCATGATTGCTGAAAATTATATTTAGCGTAATTTGCGCATTGAAATCTATGAGTATTATGAAGAAAATGAAACTGGTTGTATTCCTAATTGGATGGGTCTTAATGACAACAATGGGCGTGGCTCAAGAAAAAAGAGCGCTTTCGCCTGATGATTTAGAAGGTTGGAAAACACTTGGGGAATCTCGAATTTCAAATAATGGAAAATGGGTTTCATATGTGGTTAAACCGCATGTAGGAGATGGTATTTTGTATGTTAAAAATCCAGATTCAGGTGTTGAAAAAGAATTTGAACGTGGATATAGAGCCAAATTTTCTGCTCAGAGTAACTACATTGTTTTTATGATTAAGCCTCAATTAGACTCTTTGCGAAAAGTGCAACTGGATGAGGTTCCAAAATCAAAATGGCCTAAAGATACTTTGGCAATTTATGTGTTTGAGCAAGATACTTTAATGAAGTTTGCGGGGGTGAAATCACACGAAATGGCAAGTGAAGGTGCTGACTTATTAGCTTTCATGTACACCAAGCCAAAGAAAGAGGAAAAGGCACCCGAAGGAAAAAAGAAGAAGAAAAAGAAAAAATCTAAAAAGGAGCCAGAATTAAAGCCTACAAGGAAGCCCATTAAGCGAAAAACCAGTGATTTGGTTTTGTTTGATCCCGTTACGGGGAGCGAAACCGTGGTGAAAAATGTGCAAGAATATTCGGTTTCTAAATTTGGACACAGTTTAGCGTATGTGCGCGCATTTGGAGATACCATTGATAGTGTTGGGGTGTATTGGTACAGCAATTTATTGCAAAAAACAGACACCTCCTTTTATGGGTTAGGAACAGCAAAGAAACCTACGTTTAATGAAGAGGGGAGTGAAATGGTTTGGTTAACCTCTGCCGATACCGGAGATGCAAAAGCCTATGCTTTATATAGTACTCGGGGGAATAAAGGTACCCGAATCATCGTAGATACGAATGATCGTTTTTTACCTAAAGGGCACACGGTAAGTGAGAATGGAAAAATCTATTTTTCTAAAGATGGTTCTAAGATTTTCTTTGGGACCGCAGAGCGCCCGGTAGAAGAACCTAAAGATTCCATTCCAGATAATGAAAAATCTACCTTGGATGTTTGGTCATGGACAGATTTACGTCCACAACCCATGCAACTATTACAGCGCAAACGTGATGAGAAAAAAACCTATTTGGCGGTTTTCAATATCAATTCGCAAAAGGTGATTCCGTTAGGAAATGATTCTACTGGATACATAAATCCATTAATGGATGGAAATGGTGATTACGCCATTTTAACGGAATCTAAAAAGTATGATTTAAGTACTTCATGGGCATTTCCATTTTTGTCAGATTATTATCGAGTGAACTTGAAAACGGGGGAGCGCGAGTTGATTGCTGAAGGTTTAGGATACAATACTAGCGTATCGCCTTCTGGTAAATATTTCGCATATTATGACGGAGAAGAGTCGGTTTGGTATTGTAAAGATTTGGAATCGAATACTACAATTGATATTTCAAAAGTACTTACCAATCAAGGACAAATCTTGGCGAATTTGGAATCGGAAGTACCAGCTAAACCATTTGCATATGGAACGGTGGGTTGGACAGAGAACGATGAATGGTTGTATGTGAATACGAAGTATGATGTTTGGCGAGTAGATCCATCCGGAATAAATGCTGCTGTTTCTTTAACAAATGGAGAAGCAGAATCTCAAAAATGGAAGGTAAGAATTAAGGTGTTAGATTATGATTTCGACTATTTTAAGTTAGACACCAGTCTAATGGTATCGGTTCAAAATACGGTAACTAATGAGGCTGGATTGTATTGGACTAACCCTGCAGACGGCATGCTAACCGAATTAACTTTTGGAAAGCAATCCATCTACCAAATGGCAAAAGCCAAAGAAGCAGATAGATATTTTTATAGACCCGCAAGTTATAGGCAATATCCGGATATTTTCTACACCAGTTCTGATGTGATAATCACTGATCAGTTTAAAAACGCCCTTCAAATTTCAGATGCTTTGCCAGAACAAAGAGAAGTGCTTTGGGGTGATGTGGAGCAATATTTCTGGAAGGACTCTAAAGGAGTTGACCAAAAAGGGTTGTTGTATTTACCAGAGAACTTTGACTCTACTAAACAATATCCGGTGATGATTTATTTCTACGAGAAGTATTTCAACTCGCAGTTTTCCTACAAGTCATTTAGACCATCACGTTCCACAGTGGCTATTCCGCTTTATACTAGTAATGATTACATTGTTTTGGTTCCAGACATTCATTATGGAACAGGGCATCCAGGAAAAGATGGCTTGAATGCAGTTGTGAGTGGAGCGGAGTCGCTAAAGCAATTGCCATTTGTGAATGGTGAGAAAATGGCCATTCAAGGACAAAGTTGGGGAGGTTATCAAGTGGCTTATATCGTTACGCAGACTAATCTTTTTGCAGCGGCAATGGCTGGTGCACCGGTAAGTAATATGACTTCTGCCTATGGTGGTATTCGCTGGGGAAGTGGAATGAGTAGAGCTTTCCAGTACGAAAAAACGCAAAGTAGAATTGGACAAAACTTATGGGATGGATTTGATCTTTATGTAGAAAATTCACCATTGTTCCATTTACCAAAGGTTTCGACACCCTTATTGATAATGCATAACGATAATGATGGCGCAGTGCCATACTATCAAGGTATTGAGATGTTTATGGGGATGCGAAGACTACAAAAGCCAGCTTGGTTATTGGTATATAATAATGAGCAACATAATTTGCGTAAAATGCCAAATCGTTTAGATTTGAGCCGTAGAATGTTTCAGTTCTTTAACCATTATTTAAAAGATGCTCCAGTCCCTAAATGGATGAGTGAAGGGGTGCCAGCGGTAGATAAGGGTAAAGACTATGGATTTGAAGTAGAATAATCGATTAGTACGTTGGCCATGATTAAAAATATTTACGATAGAACCGATGCAGATTTTTTGTTGTCACGACTAAATAAATTGACTCCAGGGAAGCGACCAGATTGGGGTAAAATGGATGCGGCACAAATGTTGGCTCATTTAAATGTTCAGTTTGAAATGGCGTATTCTGATATACATCCAAAAGCAACTGGAGTCAAAAAAATTTTATTGACTTTGTTCGTCAAAAACGGAGTGGTGAGTGAGAAGCCTTATCCTAGAAATAGTAGAACTGCACCTGCTTTTATTCAAATAAGTGGTAAAGATTTTAAATTAGAAAAAGAACGGTTAATTGACTTTATTAATAAGACCCAAAAACTAGGGGAAGAATACTTTGAAGGAAAAGAATCTCTAAGTTTTGGAGTTCTAACGCCAAAAGAGTGGAATAATTCTTTCGTTAAACATATTGATCATCACTTTAATCAGTTCGGGGTGTAGGTTTCAACTAAAAAAGGAAGTATGATTTATCGCTATGTGCTAGCTTCTTTAATGGTAGCTCTGGGGTTTCTAAATGTAAATTCACAGATAAACCTAGATTCTAGTTTGGTGGCGTATTATAAACTAGATGGAAATACCTCTGACGCGAGTACTTTTCAAGTTACTGGAACCCCAAAAGCAATAATTAGTGTTCCTGGAAAATCAGGAATTGCAAATACCGCCTATGGTTTTAATGGAAGTTCCTCACAAATTGATTGTGGGGTAGTGAATCGTGGAATTTTGGAAACGGTTACTATTTCAGCATGGATTAAAACGAATACCACAAACCTGTCTTTTATTGTAGGTAAATACGATTGGATTGCGGATAAAGGATATCACCTTTTTATTAACAATGGGAAACTGGGTTTGGCTGGTAGAAATAATGGAGGGAAATATATGAATACCATGCCCATTGGTATTAATAATTACGCAGCCGATGGTAATTGGCATTTTGCCGTGGCTGAAATAACAGGTAATAGTTGGGCTCTGTGGATGGATTGTATTCAAGTAGCGCAAATGATTTCAAATGCGGCAGTTCCGATATTGTCTAATTCTGAATCTCTTACCATTGGATATTATGATAAAGTAATTAGCTCTCCAGAACAACATTTTGACGGAGTTATTGATGAGGTAAGAATTTACAATAGAGTTTTATCGGTTTCGGAACGAAGTTTATTATGCGATATAAATTATGAAGATTCTGTTGTTTCCTCCGCCTCCATTGACACTGTGCTAATGGATGAATCCAATTGGGTTTGGCCAAATATATTTACTCCTAACGGAGATGGAATTAATGATAATTTTGTACTGGAAATTCCCTACAAAGCCTGTTTAACAGGGAGTGTTTACAACCGTTGGGGTGTTGGCGTTTATGAGTGTAAAGACGTAGCTTTTTCATGGAATGGGAGGACTAGCAACGGAGAAAAGCTTCCGGCAGGTGTATACTTTTATATGGTGTCGTATTGTGTAAATGATGAAACTATTTCTAGAAAGGGAACCGTTACCTTGATGAGAGGGAGTAATTGATAGCTGCTTAAAATTGGTTTTTAGAGCTCTGACTTTGGAATGCGACAACTAAAAACCGTATTTTAGAGCATGTTTTCTAAAATGCGTTTTTTTGTTTTTAGCGGGATTATCTTATTTTCAACCTTAACGCATGCCCAATCCGATATTGCCGTAGATTCAGGTTTTTTTCAGCGTGTGTATGACGATGGTTTTCGCACCACGTCAAATCCGTATAGTGATACCCCCTGGTATAAAAAGCTGAAAATTAACGGGTATATGCAATTTCGAATGAATTTGAAAACTAATCCAGACATGGAGTGTGAGCAATGCGATGCTACGTATGGTGGCCAGGAAGGATTCATGATTCGGAGAATGCGTTTAAAGGTGAGTGGTTTTATTCATCCTAAAATGTATTTCTATTTTCAAACCGATTTTGCATCGGATGGGAAAAATCTTGGTCAATTAAGAGATGCCTATTTTGACGTTTATGGAGATAGGAACCTGTCTCTTATACACATCTCCGAGCCCACGAGACTCCTGAGCATCTCG
>CAJXPI010000196.1 GCA_913057875.1 uncultured Flavobacteriales bacterium | reverse complement strand
TTCAAAAAGTCCCCTTTTTTTGTTTCGTTTTTTTGGGGAAGCAAAAAAATGAAAAGAGCTTCAATCAAGTAAAGAGGCAGCTTACATTTTTTTACTCGCTTTTAATTGTGAAGCGAAAAACAACAATTGATAAAATAAAAAATTCCAGTAAATAAACCACCAACATAAATCAATTGTTACGGTGATTTTTTCGATTTATTAGCCCCTAGCCTCCCTTTAAATTTGTGACTTAGATAAATTATAAAGAGACGTTTAACTCGCCTCTCCCACATAAATTTTACGGTCATGAAAGTATTTGATGAAAAACACATTAAAAACCTGGTATTGCTTGGTAGCTCGAAATCGGGTAAGACTACCCTTGCAGAAACAATGCTCTTTGAAGCTGGACTTATTAACCGAAGAGGAACTATAGAAGACAAAAACACGGTTTCAGATTACCATGAAATTGAACACGAACGTCAAGGGTCGGTATTTTCAACCCTACTCCATACCGAATGGCGGAATTACAAAATCAATATCATTGACACTCCGGGACTAGATGATTTTTCTGGTGAAGTAGCTTCTTCTATTCGTGTAGCCAATACTAGCTTGATGCTTATTAATGCCCAACATGGCGCAGAAGTAGGAACCGATTTAATTTGGAACCACGTTGATCGTTACAACAAACCCATGATTTTTGCCATTAACCAATTGGATCATGAAAAATCTGATTTTGAAATGTCTCTAGCATCGCTAAAAGAACATTACGGCAATACAGTTACCCAAATGCAATATCCAGTAAATGAAGGAGATGGTTTTAATCAAATCATTGATTTACTGAAAATGAAATTATACAAATTTGGTCCAGATGGCGGTAAACCCGAAAAACTAGACATCCCAGCCGAAGAGCTTAAGAAAGCCAATAAATTGCACAACGAATTGGTAGAGAAAGCGGCTGAGAATGATGAAGCATTAATGGACCTTTACTTTGAAAAAGGGAACCTTTCGGAAGATGAATTACGTGAGGGATTAAAACTTGGAATGCGAAATCATGATGTATTCCCGGTATTCTGTATCTCGGCTAAAAACGATATGGGATCAGGCAGATTAATGGGCTTTATTGATAATGTAGCTCCTTCAGCAATTGATATGAAACCAGAAATCACGGATGACAATCACGAAATTGCGTACACGTTAGAAGGGCCTCCGGTATTGTTTGTTTACAAAACCATTCACGAACCTAACGTAGGGAAAATCTCTTTCTTCAAGGTAATCTCAGGATCGGTTTCACAAGGCGACCATTTGGTAAATCATACTACCGGAGAAAATGAACATTTGAATCAACTTTTTACTATGGATGGCCATGAAAGACATCCGATAGAAAAATTAGTAGTGGGAGATATTGGTGCGACTTTAAAACTTAAAGACACAGACACTAATCATACCCTAAGTTCTAAAAATGATAACGTAGGATTAAAACCCATCACATTTCCGGGTCCGCGTATGACGGTGGCCATCGTGGCCAATACCAGAAAGGATGATGAAAAAATTGGAGAAGTCTTGAAAAAATTGAGTCAAGAAGATCCTTCTCTAACTTACGAGCAATCGGCTGAATTGAAACAATTATTAATTCACTGTCAGGGAGAGCTCCATTTATCAGTTATTAAATGGACTTTAGAACACGTATATGGAATGGATGTTAGTTTTGAAGATCCAAAAATTGCGTACCGTGAAACCATTCAAAAACCAGCAAATGCGTATTACAAGCACAAAAAACAAAGTGGGGGTTCGGGGCAATTTGCCGAAGTTCATATAGATATTGAACCTTGGTACGAAGGCATGCCAAAACCCAATAATCACCCGGTGCGAAGCGAAGAAATAGTGGACCTTCCGTGGGGAGGAAAACTACACTTTGTAAGTTCTATCGTAGGTGGAGTAATTGACCAACGTTATTTACCTGCGGTAATGAAAGGAGTGATGGAAAAAATGGAAGAAGGTCCAATAACCGGTTCGTATGTACGTGACGTACGTGTGGTTTTATATGATGGCAAAATGCACTCGGTAGATTCTAACGAAATCTCATTTAGGTTAGCAGGATCACACGCATTTACGGATGCCTTTACTCAAGCCGCACCAAAAATTTTAGAGCCTATTCATGAAGTTGAAATTTTAGCTCCCGAAGAGGTAATTGGAGATGTAATGACCGATCTTCAAACACGTAGAGCTATTATTATGGGGGTAGATACCAAAGGAAAATACCAGGTAGTAAAAGCCAATATTCCTTTAGCTGAAATGAATAAATACAGTACCAGTCTTCGTTCTATTACCCACGGCATGGCTAGTTTTAATAGTAAATTCTTAGAATATGCCCCCGTACCTGGGGATGTTCAAAACAAATTGGCCTCCCAATTTACTCAAAACTAAATGTAGGGATTTAGTTTATTTTGAAAAGCCCTGTTTCTAAATTAGAAGCAGGGCTTTTTTTTCACTCACTTACTTACTTACTTACTTACTTACTTACTTACTTACATTTGCAGCCTAACTTTTTATTTTTCAACTCATGTTACACAAAAACATCAACAAGTAATAATACCCTTCAAAAAAAAACAGGTATTTTTACCCGCCCTTTTAGGGCAGTAGGTATTTAATTGGAACTCCTAAAAGCGCTACATTCGCTGCTTTTAACATATTATTCAAACCAATGAATAATTAACTTAATGTTTAACAAAACAAAACAAAACAAGGAGCTATTTTAGCTTGGCTCTGGTAGCCTTAACCATGTCTTTTTATGGAGAGACCTCAGCCCAGACCGCTGGAATTACAACCTTAGCTGAACCCGCAAAGTCTAATCAAGTTTTAGCTTGGACTAATTCAACTAATCAAAATGTAGAGAGATGGCGAGTAGATATTTTAAAAGAGGAAATGGTAAATGGGCAACCCACCCTACAACCTCAAATTCAATTCTTTCAAAACAAATCATACTTGGGTATTGATAGACAGTATATGACTTCGAGTCACTTTTACCAAATTTATGGATTAGATGCCAATGGCACTATAATTTCTACAGGGGATGGGCCACACCCTGTTGCTCCTGGTCTTTCTGTGGAATCAGGTTGCGAACAAAAATGTAAAGGGTCCAGCTTCGCATTCGGTATTACTCAAAACACTCAAATGAATAACGGAATTCAGGGAGCTTCCTACCTATCAGCCGCCCAAGCTGTTGCCTGGAGTGATCCGAATACCAGTACAGTTACACCATATTTTCATTATATAGGAGCGACAGCATGGATACAAATGAATAATGATACTAATAATGTGTACTTAAATAGGGGGTTAAAAATAATACGGTTCCGAAAATCCGATATTCCAAGTATTAACTTCGTAAAAACTGCTGATGGTGTAGGAATTTCTGACGATCTTATCATTGGGGTTGAGAAAAGAATGGGTAGTATTGGGTATTCTTTTGGTGAAGATTTTGAAATTTTGTCTGGTCAAAAAACTGTTATGTTGGCAAATAAAAAACCTTGCGACCCTCAATTAGCTAATTTCACAAGCATTTTTAATCAATACAATGAATTAGTACATCCCATTCAAACAGCCCCTTATGTACCAACTCTTGCTTGTGATAGTGATCCTAATGATTTTTTAATGAGTAATGATGGTGTACTTTTTACAACCGATCCAACAGGGAACAACTCCGACACACCTGATGCGCTTTCTGATTTTGCTTGGATATGGCCGAGTGCATATTGGGAAAATGACGGTTCTGGAACTTCCAAGGGTATCATATCTTTCGATGAGTTGAAACATGAAGTCCAACTCAAAACCAACCCTAATTATATTAACCCAATAGCCCCAAATACATTAATCCAATTTGAATTTCAAGAAGTTGACAACCCTAACTCTTACAATATTGTGAAGCCAATAGATATTTTACAGGAAGATGGGTCGCTTTCCCTTAATTCAATTACTTTAAATTCCGGATTATACTGCTTGAATATTATTAACTCAGATAATGTAATTTACTCCATATATTTTGAAAATTTGTTAAACGATGGAGACTATAATAATAACTTGAGTAATTTTTTAAACACTAACATTTACCAAGTCCCAATTGTAGGTTACGAATACAATGTTGATATCAATAGTTCAAAAGATATGACGGTTTTGTACCAAGCCTATAACTTAAATGGAGATTTGCTTTTAGAAGAAGAAATCCATTTATTAGCAGGAGAAAAAGTAATTTACCACGGTAAGTTAAATTCATCTCAAAATTACCCAAGTAACACCATCGTAAATAAATTTACTTGTTTGGAAGACGGTTCATTTCTAACGACACAAACGCTTTTATCAATAAATTAAAATACTAATTATGAAATACTCAATAGTTCTTTTTGCATTTATGCACTTTGTCTCATTTAATTACGCCCAAACCCCATCCATCTCTTTTCAAAAAAGTATTGGGGGTGCAGACCGTGAATTAGGTGAGGATTTCGTTCAATTACCCAATGGAGATGTGGTTATTTGCAGCTACTCCGAATCGGGTATTTCGGGTGATAAGACGGAACCTACCTACGGGGGAAAGGACTATTGGGTATATCAAATCTCACCTAATGGAACCATTCAATGGCAAACCACCATTGGCGGAACTTTAAATGATATTCCCGTTTCTATTCTTAACACAGCGGATGGTGGCTTTTTAGTAAACGGTCATTCTAGCTCTGGAATTTCAGGTAATAAAACTACCGCAACCTTTGGTTCATTCGATTGTTACATTGTTAAACTATCTTCCACCGGACAAATTGAATGGCAAAAAAACTTTGGAGGTACCGAAGTAGAAACAGCTGGAAAAATAATTGCACTTCCTAACGGGAATTATCTGGTAGGAGCCACTTCCTATTCGAATATCTCAGGTAATAAAACAAAACCAAGTAAAGGTAGTGCTGATTATTGGGGTATTATCATTGATGACCAAGGAAATATTATAGACCAATTTGTTTATGGTGGCTCTAATAAAGAAACAATTTGGGATGTGAAATTATTTAATAATGCTTTATACTACTTTGGACAATCCGATTCTGATATTTCAGGAGATAAAAACCAAGACAGCTATGGGTCTATGGACTATTGGCTAGTAAAAACGGACCTAAATGGGACTATAATAAATTCAATTACGGAAGGTGGAGTGGATTACGAATCTGCTCGAGAAATAGTATTTAGTGATTCTAATTTATTATTAATTGGAACTACATTATCTGATATCTCAGGGTCAAAAACATTACCAGAATTTGGTTTTGGTGACTTCTGGTGCGTAAACCTAGACCAAAACTTACACCGTAACTGGGAATCTGTTTTAGGTGGTGACGATATGGAAGGAAAATTTGGAGATGTGGGTGGAACCTACTCCACTGCGTTAAATCAATATGTTGTAGTGGGAAGTTCTCTTTCAGGTATTTCGGGCAATAAAACCATAAATTCCTTTGATATGGGTTACGGTGACCTTTGGGCAGTTGGTTTAGATTTACAAGGAAACAAACAATTTGAATTTGTAGCAGGGGGAGATAATGAAGACTTATTTGGTGCTGTAATTGAATCCAATACCGGTACCTTATTAATTACAGGTGGCTCTCACTCTGGTATTTCTGGTAACAAAACGGATGAAACCAATGGTTTAGGTGATGTTTGGACATTTGAATTAGATTTCAACCTAAGTGTTCAAAAAGTTACAGGGTCTAATAACTTAGAGGTGTATCCTAATCCAAGTACCACAATGTTAAATTTTTCTAT
>CAJXPI010000195.1 GCA_913057875.1 uncultured Flavobacteriales bacterium | reverse complement strand
GAGATGCTCAGGAGTCTCGTGGGCTCGGAGATGTGTATAAGAGACAGATTGTGGGATTCAACTTAGATCCCAAATTCAACAATGAACTGGATGGATTTATTGTGGTTAATTTAGGCGATTTAGAAACCGAATTCTTACAGTCTTTTACCGAAAGTTAACCTTCATCAACGAATAGTTTTAAATTCGTGTAGATGAAGCTATTCAAACTATACTATTTCGCTAACGTTGCATTTCTGCTAATATTTTCTGGTTGTTCCTCTTCCAAGGTGTATCGTCTTATGGGTGGAGGTCAAGTAGAAAATGAACAATACAAAGTAACTGTTCCTTTTGAAATGCGAATGGGGCTCATAATTGTTAAAGTTAAAATTCAAGGGAACGATTATGATTTCATGTTTGATTCCGGAGCACCCAATGTAGTTTCTTTGGAATTAGGCGAAAAACTAAAATTGAAGTCTGCCGGCAAAACTTACACCCGGGGTAGCCAAGGAGAGCGACACAGAGTGGATTATGCAAATATTGAAAACATTCAAATTGGAGGGTTGAATTATACCCATACCTCTGCGGCTATAATGGACCTTAAAAAAGCGGTTGTTTTAGATTGCATGGAACTAGATGGAATTCTAGGCGCCAATGTCATGCGTAATTCGGTGTGGCAAATAAATTACCAAAAGAAGGAGTTTATCATCACCAATTCTACCGATTCCTTAGAGTTTAGTGCGAAATTAGACACCGTTCCTTTTACCACAAAACACACGGGAACCCCTGTTATTGATGTGAGCATTGGTAACATCACGCAAAAAAGAGTCACCCTAGATACCGGGTCAGGAGGGCATATTGACTTGGATTATTCTACCTATAAAAACAACAAAAAAAATAATCCAAACATGAAAACTACTTCAGGATTTGGAAGTAGTTCTTCGGGTATTTATGGAATCGGAAAGCCGGACACGCTGGTTTATTTCAAGGTGGATACGGTGTCTATTGGCACAGTAATTCTTAATGATCAAATTTGTTATGCTTCAAAAAGCAAAACCTCCTCTACTCTGGGTACTCGATTTTTAGAAAACTATATTGTTACCCTAGATTGGGGCAGAGATCAAATGGTTTTGGACTCCGTATCCGAATATTCTTATTCTGAATTAAAACATATTGGGTTTAAGCCGAAATTCACCGATAATGCTTTAAGGGTAGGATTCGTGTATTCTGAATCGGTATGCGCGGAACAAATGAGCATAGATGATCAGATATTAAAAATTGACTCTACTGATTATACCAAAATCACTCAACAAGATTTTTGTACGTTAATACTAGATACCAATAAAAAAGATTACGAAAACAGGACCGTCCATTTCGTAAAAAATGGTCAGACCCATTCTATCACTTTAAGCGATTCGGTACTCCTGAAATAGGAAGAACTTACACTTCCCATCTATCCCAAGTAAAAAGAGATTTCAGCTTGGATGTAAATTGTTCTCCTGCAATAAAAACTCCTAATACGAACAATATGTCACCCGATAAGTTTATCCATAGATCCTGCTCTACAAAGAAGCCATTATTTATCAATACGGGTAAATAGCTCATCACAAATGGAATTACCATTCCAATAAAAATAAAAGTAAGTCCCAAACGGTATTGTTGTTCACCAGCTGCATATTCGCCAGGTGGCATTCCGATAATTTTTTTTGCCCCATTTTTTATAGTTGTTAATGCTTCCTTTCCCGCCAAAGCAATTCCTACGATCATAAAAACCTCAGGGCCTCCAATAAAGAAGAAACCTTGCAAACTCAATGTTATAGTATCTGAAAAGCCGAGCATTGGAATTAACAACGCCACTCCGGGGCTAATAATCATCAGTATCAGAAAAAACATTCCAAATTTATACTTCCAACCTTTTACATTATTTTCTTTTTCCATAACTCAATTAATACCAAAAAAAGCATTCTTATTCAAATTACCACAACCAAAACCTCATCCATCACCAAGAAATACCTGCGACCAAATCAATACTAAAACTTAATTCTTCTTTAGAAAAATTATACTCAATTGCACTACTCACAGCAAATGAATCACGACTCCAAAAAGCAAAGTTAGGAATACTTCTACCGATAGAAAGTCCGGTAGAAATATCTCCATTTACCCATAATAAACTTTTTGTACTGTTATCATCATCAACAATTCCCTTAGCCAAACCAGAAGTTACCGACCAATATTGATTTAAAAAATACGTAGCGGTAGCCATAAAGGTAAAGGTATTTACAATGCCTCCTTCGGCTGTGGAATAGTCAAACTCTTGATCATAGGCAACGGCTGGTGTTAAAGCCCACTTGTTTTTTATTAATCTTGAATAACCCAGAGACAAGCCCCAATATTGTGCGTTTCGATCTAGCATAACCCCGAAACTTGGTCCAAAATTCAGGCAATTTTTAAAGGTACTATCCATTCGAATGGCAGGTGCATTTATTTGAGCTGAACCACTCAGCATCCAGCACATACAAACACCTACCAAAATAATATTTCTAAAACCTTGCATTATCAGCCGGTAAAATAAACAAATACGGGCATTATTTAGCTCACTGAACATTCAATTGCAAAAACAATAGATCTCAGCACTATTAATAATAGTAATACTATTATATTCGCATTTAATAATACTACCAAATGGACAAGCTACACATACACATAGACGTAAGTCCAGAACTTTTTGTAAAAAACCCTGATAATTCAGACCTGGGTAAGAAAATTGTCACCAATAGCATTGAACTGATTCATGAATTAGGGTTTGAGAACTTTACCATAAAAAAGTTAAGCATAAAAATAGGCTCGCCTGAAAGCACCATGTACCGGTACTTTGAGAGCAAACATATGATTCTTTTTTACCTCATTTACTGGTATTGGAGCTGGATTGAATACCGATTGGTTTTTAAAACACACAATCTACCATCGGCTGAAGAAAAGGTGAAATCAGCCATCAAATTGCTTACCGAATCCGTAGAAGAAGATTCTACTTTTTCACATATCAACGAAATATTACTAGATCGAATCATTATGTCTGAAGCTGTGAAGGCATACTTCACCAAACGAATCGATCTACAAACCGAACAAACACACTTCTCGGTTTATAAACGCGTAGTAGAAAGAGTTAGTCAAATGATTTTAGAAATAAACTCAAACTACCCCTACTCTCACATGTTGGTATCTACTCTTATTGAAGGAGCCCATCAACAACGATTCTTTGCTGAAAACATCCCATCGCTTACCGATGTGAACAATGACCCTTGTTACATCACTAAATTTTACGAACAATTAGTTTTCAATTCAATCTCTAAATAATTATGAGTACTCAAAAAAACGGACTTTTCAGTCACATTAAATCAGATTTACCCGCAAGTATCGTAGTATTCTTAGTGGCTATGCCTCTATGTTTAGGAATCGCGTTAGCCTCGGGAGCTCCATTATATGCAGGTATCATTTCCGGAATTGTAGGTGGTATTGTAGTTGGCGCATTGAGTGGTTCTGCACTTGGTGTAAGTGGGCCAGCAGCAGGTTTAGCTGTAATTGTATTAAACGCCATTAACGAATTGCCAAGTTATGAGATATTCCTAGTAGCGGTAATTCTTGCCGGTGTTATTCAATTAATTATGGGTTATGTAAGGGCTGGTATCATTGGCTATTATTTCCCATCCAGTGTGATTCACGGAATGTTAACCGGTATTGGTATTTTAATATTCCTAAAACAAATTCCACACGCTTTTGGTTATGATGGAGATGTGCAGGGTGATTTAGGGTTTAATCAAGCCGATGGACATAATACCTTATCCGCAATCTATTATATGTTGGATGAAATTACCATTGGAGCAACCATAATTACAGCTATCTCTTTGGTCATTTTGATTACTTGGGAAACTAAATTCATGAAGAACCTTAGCTTCACAAAAGTTTTACCAGGTCCCCTTGTTGCCGTTGTAACAGGAATCATTTTGAATATGTATTTTGGAGGCATTCCTGATTTAAAAATTGAATCAGAACATTTAGTATCTATCCCGGTTGCTGATAGTATGGATGAATTTCTTGGTAATTTTAAATTCCCAGATTTTTCAGGCCTTGGAATTGGTCAAGTATATCTTACTGCCGTTATCATTGCCGTGGTTGCCAGCCTAGAAACATTATTGAGTTTAGAGGCTACAGATAAACTAGATCCTTCAAAACGCACCTCTCCAGCTAATTTAGAATTAAAAGCACAGGGAGTTGGAAATATTGTAGCAGGTTTAATTGGAGGTATTCCAGTAACACAGGTAATTGTAAGAAGTTCGGCCAACGTACAAACCGGAGGTAAAACAAAACTATCTACTCTATTGCACGGATTGTGGTTACTGTTAAGTATCATTTTTATACCCTCCGTTTTAAATCAAATTCCATTGGCAACCTTAGCCGCAGTATTATTAATGGTTGGATACAAATTAGCTAAACCCGCCCTTTTCAAAAAAATGTTCAAACAGGGTTGGGGACAGTTTATCCCGTTTATGGTAACTATTATTGCCATGCTTTTATCCAGTCTTTTAACCGGTATTTTCTTAGGAATGGTAGTCGCTGTTTTTATTATTTTGAAGAACAACCTAAAAGTACCTTTTACAATTCTAAAAGGACAGCTAGAAGATAAACACAGTTTGAAAATGATTCTTTCAGAAGATGTCACCTTCTTAAACAAAGCGGCCGTTCAACGCGTCTTGGCTTCTTTAGACGATGACACTCATATTATCATTGATGGTTCGCAAACGCACTTTATGCATTTTGATGTACAAGAAATATTTGATGATTTTGAAATCAATGCCCCTTCACGAAATATTACGGTAGAGAAAATTGGTTTTAACCACATTAACAATAAAGAAACACCAGAACACTTTGAGTTAAAAGAAACAACATAACTGATTTCTCCATATTTAAACAATTTAAAAAAACGCTCCTGAACGGGGCGTTTTTTATTTTATTTGCAATTCTGAATTTGATTATGAGAATACCATCCATTATAGCGGCAGGAATTTTAGTATTAGTTATGGCTTCATGCCAAAGCGATGCCCCTCCCAAAAGCAAAAAACTTAATCTGCCAAAGGCTAAACCAGTAACCCTTTTGAAATACTCTGTAGATCAAAAACTACCACACTCTAACAATTCATTTACCGAAGGTCTACTTATTCATGAAGGCCTGCTGTATGAAAGTACGGGGTCACCGGATGATATGCCTACTACAGAATCTGTTTACGGTGTAGTTGATTCAATTACTGGACAGATTGACGTTCATAATAAACTAGATAAAAAATACTTTGGAGAAGGAATCTGTATTTTAAACAATAAAGTATATCAGCTTACCTATAAAAGTAGAGAAGGCTTTGTATATGATTTAGAATCCAGAAAAAAGCTTCGTTCATTTCAACTTCCCACCAAAGAAGGCTGGGGACTTACCACAGATGGTGAAAGTTTAATCATGACTGATGGATCAGCAAATCTTCACTTCTTAGATCCAAATACATTGGAAAAAACAGGAACAGTTAAAGTTTTTGATAATGGTCGTCCCGTTCGCTACTTAAACGAAGTAGAATATGTAGATGGTTTCATTTTTGCCAATCTATTTACAACGGATTGGATTTTAAAAATTGATCCAGAAACAGGAAAAGTTGTGGCACGATTAGATGTTACTGATTTAAAACTAGAAGAAGATAAAATCAGTTCAAAAGCGTTAGAAACCAATGGCATCGCTTACAACCCAGATAACAAGAAGTTTT
>CAJXPI010000194.1 GCA_913057875.1 uncultured Flavobacteriales bacterium | reverse complement strand
ATAGTTATAAAAATTAATTTCATTTAGCTAAATGAAATTAATTTTTATAACTATTAATTTACCTATTTTTTAACTATTTAGCCATCCAAATAGTTATTTATAATACTAATATTTTATTTTTCACTATTCATGCAACACCTGCATTTTTTTGCTGGTCTATTAATTCAAGTATATACCTTTGAGGGGTACCACAAAACAAATCAATACATACTAACATGAAAAATTTCTTTACAATCGCATTCATTCTTGGATTAGCAACAAGTGGTTTCACGCAAGAAACGCCTCCAAGTGTTCCTGAAATTCCGGAACCTGTTCAAGCCACCAAAGATACTTCCGAGGTTCATATGAACGGAAAAAAAATCATTATCATTACCAACGAAACCAATCGCGATAATAAATCTGAACCTTCCACTAAAACTATTTCTGTTTTTTCTACTCAAAGAAACCGTGTTTGGCAAGGATTTGAAATTGGGTTTACCGGGGTAAGTTATTCCAAGGATTTTAATACGGAAATTCCTGTAGGACTCGAATATTTTGAGCCAATTCCATCCAATTCTATAAACTGGGCCATTAATCCTTTTGAAATGGATATTCGTATAATCGGGGAATATGTGAAATTTTCGACCGGACTTGGGTACATTGCCAAAAACTTTACATTATCAAATAATTACAGATTATACAAAGACAAAGATGGGATTACCAGAGGTTATCAGGATCCTGAGCGAAAATTGGAAAGAAATAGGTTTAGAACGGGATATATAACCATCCCTGCTTTGTTACATTTTAATACTAACGCACACCCTCAAAGAGCATTTCGAATTGCGGGTGGAGTGGTTTTTGGCACCCGAATTTTCGAAGCTTACAGAATAAAGCACCAACAATACGGACACAATACCCGAGAAAAATACAATGGCGGTTTCAACGCCAATCCAATGATGTTAGATATGCGAGGCTTAATTGGATACGGAGGGTTTAATATCTATGCCTCCTATTCAACCATGGGGTTATTTAATCCCGGATTTGGTCCGGAAGTTTATCCTTATACCATTGGTATCTCATTTATCAACAACTACTAAACCTAATTAGGAACCAATTAACAGCCTTGATTTAGCATTAAATCAAGGCTTTTTTTTTGTCAGGGAATTACAATTATCTCCACCCACTCCTTAGGAGATAACCTACTCATTAATACCAAGATTATGAATAATTTAAAAAAAATGATTTTTGATTATTAGTAGAGATAAAATTTCCTTACTTTTGCCGGCTCAAATTGAAACTGATTTTTAATTATAACGCATACTAGATATGTCTGAATCAACAGGAAAAATATCCCAAGTAATTGGAGCGGTAATTGACGTTACCTTCGAAGGTGAAGCACAATTACCAAAGTTGTACGATGCACTTTCTGTAAAAAGAGAAGATGGCACTGAAATCGTTCTAGAAGTTCAACAACACATTGGTGAAGATACGGTAAGAACAATTGCCATGGATTCTTCAGATGGTTTTAGCCGTGGAATGGTAGTTACTCCAAAAGGAAGTGCTATTTCAATGCCAATTGGTGAAGCTGTAAATGGTCGTTTATTCAACGTTATCGGTGATAGCATTGATGGAATGCCAAACGTAGAAAGAGTTAACGAAATGCCAATCCACAGAGATGCGCCTAAATTCGAAGACTTATCTACTTCTTCTGAAATTCTTTTCACAGGTATTAAAGTAATTGACTTAATTGAGCCTTACGTAAAAGGTGGTAAAATTGGTCTATTCGGTGGTGCTGGTGTAGGTAAAACGGTATTGATTCAGGAGTTGATTAACAACATTGCAAAAGGGCACGATGGTCTTTCTGTATTTGCTGGTGTAGGTGAGCGTACTCGTGAAGGTAATGATTTACTTAGAGAGATGCTTGAGTCTGGTATTATCAACTATGGTGATGCGTTTATGGAATCAATGGAAAAAGGAAATTGGGATATTAGCCTAATTGACAACGAGAAATTGAAGACTTCAAAAGCAGCATTCGTATTCGGTCAAATGAACGAACCTCCAGGTGCACGTGCACGTGTGGCTCTTTCAGGATTAACACTTGCTGAATATTACCGCGATGGTGAAGAAGGAAGTACTGAAGGTGGTAAAGATATTTTATTCTTTATCGATAACATTTTCCGTTTTACACAAGCAGGTTCTGAGGTATCAGCACTATTAGGTCGTATGCCATCAGCAGTAGGTTACCAACCTACATTAGCATCTGAAATGGGTGTGATGCAAGAGCGTATTACTTCTACTAAAAACGGTTCTATTACATCTGTACAAGCGGTTTACGTACCTGCAGATGATTTAACGGATCCAGCACCAGCAACAACGTTTGCTCACTTGGATGCAAAAACAGTATTATCTCGTAAGATTGCTGAGCTAGGTATTTACCCAGCGGTAGACCCATTGGATTCTACTTCTCGTATCTTAACTCCAGAAGTTGTAGGTGCTGAGCATTACGAATGTGCACAAAACGTAGTAGAGATCTTACAACGCTACAAAGAACTACAAGATATTATTGCTATTCTAGGTATGGACGAGCTTTCTGAAGAAGATAAATCAGCTGTTCACCGAGCACGTAGAGTGCAACGTTTCTTATCTCAACCTTTCCACGTTGCTGAGCAATTTACAGGGTTACAAGGGGTATTAGTTCCTATTGAAGATACTATCAAGGGTTTTAACATGATCATGAACGGGGAATTAGATCAGTAC
This sequence comes from uncultured Flavobacteriales bacterium, assembly GCA_913057875.1. GTDB lineage: Bacteria > Bacteroidota > Bacteroidia > Flavobacteriales_G > Salibacteraceae > CAJXZP01. Next base: position 3,099 of record CAJXPI010000194.1, on the reverse strand, counting down.
CCTGAAGGAGCATTTAACCTTAAAGGAAGTATTGAAGAAGTAATTGCTGACGGAGAAAAGCAATTAGCAAACGCATAATAAAATCAAGAATATGCAATTAGATATTCTAACACCAGAAAGAAAGCTTTACAGCGGAGATATTACTTCGGTAGAAATGCCAGGTATTGATGGATACTTTGGTATCCTAAGCAATCACGCTCCAATGATTTCAGCTCTAAAAGCTGGTAAAATAACTGTGGAGCAGGTAAAAGCTATGCAACCCTCTGAAGACGCTATTGATACATTTATTGAAGACGCTCAAAACAAGCGTTTCTCATTAGATGTTAAAGGTGGTGTTGTAGAGGTATTCCACAATAAAGTAATTGTTCTTTTAGATTAATTAAGAACGTACACCAAATAAAAAAGGGAAGCAATAATTGCTTCCCTTTTTTTATGCCTAGAATTTTCAATTACTTTTTCATTGCCAACATGGCATCGTATAACAATTGGGTGATTTTAAGAAAGTCTTCCACGCTTAATTGTTCCGGTCTTTGCCCCACATAATTTTCTGGTAATTCTACCTTAAATTCATTTAGCATTGATTTTAATCCATTGCGCATGGTTTTCCTTCTTTGACCAAATGCCGTTTTTACCACTCTTTTGTAAAACTTATCGGGGAATGGCAATTCAACTCTTGAGTTTCTCAATAATCGAATAATCCCAGAATCCACTTTTGGCGGTGGATTAAAATGCTCTGGACCTACCGTAAATAAATACTCAATATCAAACCACGTTTGCAATAAAACACTGGTTACTCCATACTGTTTGTTCCCGGGTCCTGATGCCAGTCGTAAGGCAACCTCCTTTTGAAACATTCCAGAACACTCTACAATGTGATCTTTGTTTTCATACACCTTGAACATAATTTGGGTAGAAATGTTATACGGGTAGTTTCCAACAAGAGCCACTTTTTCCTCAGTGATATCCGATATTTGCATTTCTAAAAAATCACCTTCTATAATTCTATCTTCCAATTCCGGAAAATTCTTTCTAAGGTATTTAATAGACTCTCCATCCAAGTCAATTACTGAAAGCGCATCGCCATACAGCTTAATCAATTCTTTGGTCAGAATTCCCATTCCCGGTCCAACCTCTATCACTTTAGTAAAAGTATCACTCTTCACCGCGTGAACAATATCACACGCTACCTTATCGGTGATTAAAAAGTGTTGACCTAAGTGTTTTTTTGCTTTAACGTCCATTAAACACGTTCTAAAAGAGTTCTAAAAGCTACAAAATGATCTTTGTAACGTTCCGTATGTTTTACCTGAAGCGCAGGAGCGAACTTATCTTGATACTCCTCCAATTTCTCCATACTTTCACAATAATACTGGATGGAATAGTTGGTACCATCCTCATCTTCCATTACTACACGTGTAAACACATGGTTTGTAAACATTCCCGTTTCCATTACTTCAGGGATGTGAATTTCTTTCATCCATTTCAACCAATCATCATGTTTTTCATGACTAATTTTCACGGTTACATTATAAATAATCATATTGTTGATTTTGAGTGCAAAGGTGGCAAATGCAACTCACTCACCACCTATACTCAACAAATTTTTCCTAATCGAAAAAGGAATATTCCAATTTTGTAATTTGAATTTCCTGAGTGCTTAAGTTCTTTCTAAGAATGGCATCCAATAAACCCGCTTCGTACAAATACTCATATCTATAAACCAATGCCGCATCTACCCAAAACTCCGTCACCTGAAGCTTTCCATCTTCATCATATTGCATCATATACTTTTCCTCCCTTCGTGTAATATCACGAATATTAAGCACATGCTCCACCATAAAGTCATTTTCATAAACTACATGTAACGAAGACCTGTTTACCCCATGTATAAATCGTGTCCTACTATCAATCAACCGCTCTTTTTCATCTACATCTACCACTTCATATTTATAGGTGAGCTGTTCATCATTCAGGTAAAATTTTTTGTATTGAAAATCTGAATACCTTTCATAACTAAACTCCTCTTTACTTATAAAAGAAGCATCGGCCGCTTTATTTTTTTCAATTTTCACCACTAATCCATTTTCATCATAATGGTAAGCATTTATTTCATTCCTCATTCCATGGCGGTAATGAGAAGTAGCCAGAAGCCCCTGCTTATTCAAAAAATAAGAGGTACTGGAACAAACTCCATTTTTCTTGCACCCCCTGTATTTAAGCATTACTCCCCGTTTATCAAATTCATATCTCTGCGTTTCAAATGAGTTTCGCAAGGGCTGATTTGGCCATTTATACAATACTTTTGTTTCTATTTTTTGGATGGAATGGCTCTTTACGAATTCCACATGAAAAAACGGGTAATCCTCTAATACAGGAACTGTATTATGATTCAGCTGTTGCGCAAAAGCAACGCAATTTATTATAAAAAACAAGCTCCCCATGAATACTCGCCAGACATTAATTTCTAACAGCATAATTCCTTTTTGTCTCATATTATACTAGCAACGAAATTCTCACGTTTTAATTTTCAATAAAAAGTATAATCTTGTAACGGCTACATGAAACCAACTTCAATCGAATAATTTGTGAAAAACATCGGCAATAATACACACAAAAAACTCACGTTAGACCGTTCCGTAAAAGACAATACGCCCAAATGGATAGTTCCATTTTTAGCTGGAGGCTGGCTTGCGGGATTATTGCTTTTGTATTTTTTATTTAATGTTACCGATATAACGCTTTGGCAAACATTAAAACATCTACTTGTTTTCTCTGTGGTATTCACCCTAATCCCATACAAATGGGTAGTCAAAATCATTCCAATAGACTATCAATTTGTTTTGATTTTAAATTTTTTAGCCTTAGGCCCCGTTTGCACTAGTTTATTTTTCATGAGCAATTATATTTTTGCCCACCCACAACAGGTTGAAATAGTTGAAATCACACATTATGAGAGGGGAGAAGGTTTTGATAACGCAAGCATTATTTTAGATTTAAAAGGTCAAAAACTAAAGGAAATCCCAAAGTTTAGAACTTTTGATTTCGGCTATTATGCAGATCTGTCTCTTATACACATCTGACGCTGCCGACGATCTACTC
>CAJXPI010000193.1 GCA_913057875.1 uncultured Flavobacteriales bacterium | reverse complement strand
TATTCTTCTTTAATTGCGAAATAGCACCTTCTAAACCTTCGTTGTTAAACCCCATTCGGTTAATCAAACCTTCATCAGCGGGTAAACGAAACATTCTGGGTGCCGGATTTCCAGGTTGAGCAACGGGAGTTACTGTTCCTATCTCTACAAATCCAAAACCGAGTTGTGCAATTTCTTTATAGTGATCTGCATTTTTATCAAATCCGGCCGCTAAACCAACTGGGTTAGGGAATTTGATGCCAAATACTTCTCTTTCTAAACGTTTGTCTTTAACCGTAAACATAGAACGGTAAACACTTTTCATTCCTGGAATAGCTAATTGCGATTTCAATAAACCCATCACTAGGTGATGTGCTTTTTCAGGAGGCAATGAGAAGAAAATTGGTTTTAATAACGACTTATACATGTTATGCTAATTCTAAGGGTACGTAATCTGTAACTTCTAATCCGTATCCTACAATTCCAGTACGCTTAGTAGTGCGACTACTCATTACTTTCATTTTACTAATTCCTAAATCACGCAAAATTTGAGCTCCAATTCCGTAATCACGGTTGTCAATCTTCACATGTGAATTCATTTTAGCAACTACAGAATCAATACCACCCGCAGTAATCCCGTTATTGGGCGTATCCGAGTGTTCTTGTTGCATGTATAAAATGGCACCTTTTCCTTCTTTTTCAATTTGACGCATCGCTGCGTGTAATTGTGGTCCCGTAGAAATATTTAATCCATCAAATACATTTCCTTCTACATAACTAGAGTGTACTCTAACCAAAACAGACTCTTCTTCCGTGAAATCACCAAGGGTCAATGCAAAGTGCATGTTTCCTGTAGTGGTTTGTTCGTACTGGATGAGTTTGTATTCGTGATCTCCAATTTTTTGAGAAGTCTCAAATTTCTTTTCAATTAAAGATTCGTTTTCCATGCGGTACGCAATCAAATCTTCAATACTGATTAGTTTTAAATCTAACTTCTCAGCTAATACTTTTAATTCAGGTAGCCGAGCCATCGTTCCATCTTCGTTCATGATTTCAACAATCACCCCGGCAGGTTCAAATCCAGCTAAACGGGCTAAATCTATAGCCGCTTCGGTATGCCCAGTTCTTCTAAGAACTCCTCCGTTTTTAGCAATTAAAGGAAATACGTGTCCAGGTTTACCGAAATTCTTTGCGGCTGCATCTTTGCCAATTAATGCTTGAATGGTATTGGAACGGTCTGAAGCCGAAATACCTGTGGTATTTCCATCACCTAACAAATCGATAGAAACCGTAAAAGCAGTTTCTTGAGGATCAGAAGTATTACCCACCATTAATTGTAATCCTACTTCCTCTGCACGGTCGACCGTAATAGGGGTACATATTAATCCACGACCATGAGTCGCCATGTAATTGATCATTTCTGGAGTAACCATTTCTGCCGCAGCCACAAAATCGCCCTCGTTTTCACGGTTTTCATCATCAACAACGATAACCACTTTCCCTAACTTAATGTCAGCTAATGCTTCTTCAATGGTATTTAATGTAGTCTTCATACACTCAAAATTTGGTGGCGCAAAAATAGTCATTTCATGATGGTAAAATGAGAAATTTCAAATCCAATTTTGAAGCTGAAAATTCTTTAAATTCAAGGGGTTTACAATTTCTTTTTAGGGCTTTGTCTCATTATATTTGCGTCCTTTAAAATCAACCTCAATTAGAAGCAATGAAGTTAGTTACTTTAGAAGATTACATTATTAAAAAGCAAGCCGATTTCCCCTATGCAACAGGAGAATTAACCAGCTTGTTAAGTGCCATTGTATTAGCTGCTAAGGTAGTGAATAGAGAGGTGAATAAAGCCGGAATAGCCGACATTACTGGGGCTTATGGTGCTGAAAACGTACAGGGTGAGGAACAGCAGAAACTAGATGTTTTTGCAGATGAAGTTTTCATGCAAGCCCTAGAATCTCAAGGGCAAGTATGCGGAATGGCTTCGGAAGAGCAAGAAGATTTTGTTCAATTTGATAGTCATATTGCCCAAAACGGAAACTACGTAGTAATGATAGACCCATTAGATGGATCTTCAAATATTGACGTTAATGTGAGTATTGGTACTATTTTCTCCATTTATCGTAGGGTTTCTCCAGTTGGACAGCCCTTGGAAATGAGAGATTTCTTACAAAAAGGAGAGCAACAAGTAGCTGCGGGTTACGTAATCTATGGTAGTTCTACCATGTTGGTTTACACTACTGGAAAAGGAGTAAATGGATTTACCTTAGATCCATCATTAGGTACTTTCTACCTTTCTCATCCATTAATGCAGATTCCTAAAAAAGGAAAAATCTATTCCATTAATGAAGGGAATTACCCTCACTTTTCAAGTGGAATGAAAAAATACATCGCGCATTGTAAGGAGTTAAACAAAGAAAGTAACCGTCCATATAGTGCACGTTACATTGGTTCTTTAGTGGCCGATTTCCATAGAAACATGCTGAAAGGTGGATTATTTATGTATCCAGCTACCACAACCGCTCCAAATGGTAAATTACGTTTGCTATATGAATGTAATCCGTTTGCAATGATTGCAGAACAAGCAGGTGGTTTAGCCAGTGATGGTAAGAATAGGGTTATGGAAATTGAGCCAAATGGCTTACATCAAAGAATTGCATATTTCACTGGGTCAGAAGATATGGTGAAAGATGTAGAGCGCTTCTTAGCAGAAGACGAATAAAACATTCAGGAAAGGTTGAGCAATTGTTCAACCTTTCTTTTTTCTACTTATCCCAATTAAGAAATACTGAAATTCGATATAATATACCAATGACTAAAGATTCTTTGAAAGAAGCATTTGCTGACCATTCCATAGCTACTGAGCTTAAAATGTATTTACGTGATGCCGATTCAGGACATTTTAAAGTCAATGGTCTGGTAGGCTCTGGTTTATCCATGTTTGTAAATGGAGTTATTTCTCATTTACGAGGTAGTCATCTTATTGTAGCCAACGATAGAGAAGAGGCGGCATATCTGCATAACGATTTTTTAGCCTTACTTCCGGATAACAAACTCCATTTTCTTCCAGCATCCTCACGAACGCCTTACCGAGAGGATAAAACCAATGATGTAGATGTGCTGCAACGCACAGAAACCTTAGATGCCGTAAGTCACCGAAAAGAAGTGGTGGTAATTACGTATCCAGAGGCTTTGAGTGAAATGGTGGTTACCCGAAAGGAGTTAAAGAGTAAAACCCTGGATATTAAAGTAGGTGATGAAATCTCGCGTGATTTTGTGAATGAGTTACTGGAGGAGTACAAATTTGAACATGAAGATTTTGTAGCGAAACCGGGTGATTATGCTATTCGTGGTGGAATTGTAGATATTTTCTCTTACAATCACGATTTACCTTACCGTATTGAGTTTTTTGGAGATGAAGTAGATTCCATTCGAACTTTTGATCCAGCCACGCAGTTATCTGATCATAATTACAATCACATTAGCATTGTGCCTGATGTGCGTAATCAGGTACTAGTAGAGAATAGAATTAACATTATTGATTTCTTTACGCCATCTACCACACTTTGGTTTAAGGACATTCAATTCACTTTAGATAGAGTAGAGCGAGAGTTTAACCTGGCGGTAGAACTATTCCCAAAAACAGAAAACAAAGAAACGGTTCAACTTCCACCCGAGGAATTGTATGTGTGGGGTAAGAAAATTCTGGAGATTATTGAAAATCGCAAGATCGTTGAGCTTGGGTTAAATACCTTCTATTCTGATGCTACCAAATTGGTGGTGAATCAGGTGCCTCAACCTTTATTCAACAAGAATTTTGAATTACTGAGTGAGAATTTTGAAGATAATGCGGCTACTGGAATTCAAAACATTATTGCCTCGTCTTCAGCTAAACAAATTGATCGTTTACACAACATTTTTGAGGACCTTGAAAAGCAGCAAAATTTCACGCCCGTTTTATTGGACTTGCACCAAGGGTTTGTGGATAATGACCTAAAAATAGCGTGTTATACTGATCATCAAATTTTTGAACGTTTTCACCGATTTCATTTAAAAGAAGGATTCAAGAAAAGTCAGCAAGATATTACCCTGCAAGACTTAGCTAAACTGGAAACAGGTGACTATGTAACACACGTAGATCATGGAGTAGGTAAGTTTGCCGGTTTGGTTAAGGTAGATAACAACGGTAAAAAGCAAGAAGCCATTAAACTGATTTACCGTGACAATGATGTGTTGTATGTAAGTATCCATTCTTTACATCGCATAGCTCGTTATTCGGGTAAAGATGGAAAGGTGCCATCGGTACATAAAATTGGTTCTCCGGCTTGGAAAAACACCAAGCAAAAAACCAAATCTAGAATCAAGGTAATTGCCTATGATTTGATTAAGCTCTATGCCGAGCGTAAAACGGTAAAAGGATTCCAGTTTTTGCCCGATTCGTATTTGCAACACGAGTTAGAGGCTTCCTTTATTTATGAGGATACTCCAGATCAAGAAAAGTCAACTATTGACGTAAAAGCCGATATGGAATCGGAAACGCCAATGGATAGATTGGTGTGTGGTGACGTAGGTTTCGGTAAAACGGAGATTGCCATGCGCGCGGCATTTAAAGCGGCTGTAAATGGAAAGCAAGTGGCGGTGTTAGTTCCAACAACCGTTTTGGCAAGTCAGCATTACCGAAGTTTTTCAAAACGTTTAGAAGATTTCCCGGTTACGGTAGAATATTTAAATCGTTTTAGAACTACTAACCAAACCAAAGAAGTCATCCGTAAACTAAAAGAAGGTAAAGTAGATATTCTTATTGGAACGCACAGAATTGTAGGTAAAGATGTAGAGTTTAAAGATTTAGGTCTTTTAATTATTGATGAAGAACAAAAGTTTGGGGTTAATGTAAAGGATAAGTTGAAAAACTTAAAGAAGAATTTAGATACCTTGACCTTAACCGCCACACCAATTCCTAGAACGCTTCAGTTTTCTATGATGGGAGCGCGTGATTTATCGGTAATTAGTACGCCTCCACCAAACCGACAGCCGGTAGAAACGGAAGTGCATACGTTTACGGAGCAAATATTTAAAGACACCATTAGCTATGAGCTAGGTCGTGACGGACAGGTGTTTGTGGTGAACAATAGAGTAGCCAACTTAGAAGAAATTGCGAATATGATTCGTAGAGCTGTTCCTGGAGCTCGTGTGGTTACTGGACACGGTCAGTTAGAAGGTCCTGAACTAGAAAAAAGAATGTTGGCCTTTGTGAATGGCGAATACGATGTTTTGGTGGCCACTACCATTATTGAATCTGGGTTAGATATTCCTAATGCCAATACCATTTTGATTAATAACGCACACCACTTTGGATTAAGTGATTTGCACCAAATGCGTGGTAGGGTAGGACGTTCTAATAGAAAGGCTTTTTGTTATTTAATTGCTCCGCCTATGTCATCTTTAACAGGCGAAGGGCGTAAACGATTAGAAGCCATTAGTCAGTTTTCTGATTTAGGTAGTGGTATTAACATTGCCATGCGCGATTTAGATATTCGTGGGGCAGGTGATTTACTGGGAGGTGAACAAACCGGCTTTATTAATGAGGTTGGATTTGAGATGTACCAGAAAATTCTGGATGAAGCTATAGAGGAATTGAAAGAAAAAGAATTCAAAGACCTGTATGCGCACGAAGAAAAAGAATACGTTCGAGATACCAATCTAGAAAGTGATCTTGAAATATTAATTCCGGATGCTTACGTTCAAAATGTATCGGAACGATTGAAACTGTATAAGATTTTAGCGGAAGCGAAAACGGTAGAAGACCTGTCTCTTATACACATCTCCGAGCCCACGAGACTCCTGAGCATC
>CAJXPI010000192.1 GCA_913057875.1 uncultured Flavobacteriales bacterium | reverse complement strand
ACACAGAGTAGATCGTCGGCAGCGTCAGATGTGTATAAGAGACAGGTTTTATTATAGATAGGAGTTAACTCAACATAAAGTCTAACCTTCTGTTGGCTAAATCTGCCTCTTTAACGGTAATTTCTACTTCGTCACCTAGTTGGTAAACCTTTCCAGTATTATGACCCACAATACGATGTAAGTTCTCATCAAAACTGAAGTAGTCGCCACTGATTTCACGTAAACGAACCATACCTTCACATTTGTTTTCAATGATCTCTACGTAGATTCCCCATTCAGAAACACCGGAAATAACGCCCTTGAATGATTTACCTACTTCGTCTTTCATAAACAATACTTGGAAGTATTTAATACTCTGACGCTCGGCATCCGATGCTTTCTTTTCTTGTACGGAACTGTGTTTACACCATTTTTCGTACTGATTTTCATCGGCCGATTTTTTACCATCTAAATACTGTTGCAATAAACGGTGCACCATCATATCTGGATACCTTCGGATAGGCGATGTAAAGTGCGTATAATGTCTAAACCCAAGTCCGTAGTGGCCAATGTTTTTAGTGCTATACACGGCTTTGGCCATGGTACGGATGGCGAGCTGCTCAATCATGTTCTCTTCACGTTGACCTTGCACTTCCATTAACAGCGCATTCATGTTTTCGGCAATATTTTCGGTATTTGCGTTAAACTCATACCCAAAAGTTTTAATGAACTGCGAAAAAGCAATCAGCTTTTCTGGATCTGGTTTATCATGAATTCGGTAGACAAAGGTTTTAACTTGGCCGCCATCCTTAGGTAAGGCAATTTTTTCGGCAACGGCTCTGTTGGCCATCAACATAAACTCTTCAATAAGCTTATGCGCGTCTTTTTGCATTTTGAAATAAACGCCTGCTGGTTTTCTATCTTCATCTAAACGGAAACGAACTTCTACTTTATCAAAAGCAATAGAGCCGTCATCTAAACGCGCTTTACGTTTAATTTTGGCTAAGTTGTTCAGTATGATTAGCTCTTCGGAATACTCGCCTTCTCCGGTTTCTAAAATTTCTTGTACTTCCTCGTAGGCAAACCTTCTATCTGAATGAATAGCCGTTCTACCAATCCAGGTACTGAGCACCTTTCCTTCCGGAGTAATTTCAAATATAGATGCAAATGTGAGCTTGTCTTCATTAGGTCTTAATGAACAAACCCCATTCGAAAGGACCTCTGGTAACATCGGCACCACACGATCTACCAAGTAAACCGATGTAGCCCTATCAATGGCTTCCATATCTACGGTATCGCCTTCTTTCACGTAATGCGTTACATCCGCAATATGAACTCCTACCTCGTAGTTGCCGTTGTCTAACTTCTTAAACGAGATGGCATCATCAAAATCTTTTGCGTCCACAGGGTCAATGGTAAACGTAGTCACCTTACGGTAATCTCTACGTTTTTTAACCTCTGCTTCATCAATGGTTAATGAAATCTTTGCTGCTTCTTGTTCTACCTTTTCCGGAAAACGATGCGGCAAATCAAATTGCGCTAAGATGGAATAAGCTTCGGTATCAGCATCACCCACATCTCCAAGTACGTCAATGATTTCACCAAACGGGCTAGAGGCATCTTTGGGCCATTCGGTAATAGCCGCAATACATTTTTGCCCGTTTTCAGCCCCTTTCAGTTTGCTTTTTGGAATAAAAATATCTACTGACATGGCGGCCTTATCTGGTACTAAGAAGGCAAAGTTTTTAGAGATTTCAATGGTCCCTACAAAATTGGTTTGCGCACGTTCTAGTATTTCTACTACTTGTCCCGCATGACTTTTACCTCTGCGTTTAGCGAGTAATGCCACTTTAACGGTATCGCCATCTAGGGCGTGATTTACAAAGTTGGGTGCAATAAAAATATCATCATCAAAACTGTCGGTAATCACAAATGCGACTCCGTTTCTTTTGGTTTCAATTTTACCGGTTACATGTTTAGGCGCATTGGCAATAATGTATTTCCCAGGCTCTATTTCTTGAAGCATCCTTGCGGCTTTTAATCCGCCAATGGCTTTAATGATAAGGTTTCTATCGCTGCTGCTTGTAAAGTTAAGTTTAGCGGCAATTTGTTTGTGGTTTAATATCTTTTTTGGAGCTCCAATATAGAGATCCATTATGTTGTCTTTGATTTTCTTTAGGTTCTTTCCTTTCTTTGAATGGATTTGACCTTTCTTTTTTCTTCCCATGAAATTAAATTGGGTGGTTAAATTAACTGCGAGAAATTGGCGTGAGAAACACGAGTAAGAACACTCGCAGTATTGAATTGTGGTACAAATGTACGGTAATAATATGGAAGCGTTGCGTTTTGGGTGTTAGCGACATATTAAATTGAGGTTACCGAATTCAAATATTAAAACCTAAATGCTATATTCGCAGCATATTAAGTAAGCGCCTTATATAGCATAGCCAAAATTGCCAACCAATGAAAAAACTAATCCTATTTATCAGTTTAATAGTTTTAAGTCTTACCACGCAAGCCACCATTCATGTGGTAGATAGTTTAAACAACTCAGGTACGGGTTCCTTACGCTCTAAAGTAGCTACAGCGGTAAGTGGCGATACCATTCGGTTTAACCCCAATTTAATTGCTAATGGTAGCGACAGTATTGTGTTGACTTCTGAAATTGCGTTTAATAAGTCTTGAACGCTTAAGGGGGTGTAAACGTTTATTCAAATCCAACTAGTGATGTGTTACATATTGATAACGGAAGCAATGTTTCCTTAGAAATTACGGTGACCAATAGCGCAGGGTCAATAGTTTACAATTCCAGTACAAAAGACCAATTAACAACCATAAATATGGCTAAAATGGCCAGTGGAGTGTATGTGGTTTCGTTGAGAAATGAATTGGGCGTAAGTGTAGAACGTATTGTTAAGAGATAAGTTGGGAGACCTAAGTTTAGTTTTTCAAAAAGGAATAGGGTTGGACGTAGCCTCTAGGCTACGTTCTGTTTTAACCAGTCGTCTCGACTGAGTGTAATTTCAATATTTTTCTTATTCTGGCCAGTGGCCTAGCAAGAAAAGTCGTAGCGAAAGACGCTACGCCTAACCATTTTTTCATAATAATACGAGGTGCCCGACTCTCGAGTACTTCGCACAGCTGAAGTAAAGGGCTTTTCCCATTCAAAAAAACGCATATTCATTTAAAATTACCCCTTGCATACTTTACTTTTGAATCAAAATTCAATATATGTTTTCAAAGAAAGTAGAAGCAGCTTTAAATGAGCAGGTAAAATTAGAAGGGTATTCATCGCATATTTACTTGGCAATGGCTGTATGGGCTGAAGGTCAAGGTTTTGAGGGAGTAGCTAATTTTATGTACAAACACTCTGATGAAGAGCGTGAGCATATGTTGAAATTGGTGAAGTTTATGACCGAGCGTGGAGCTGAGGCAATCATTCCGGCTATTGATCAACCCCCTACACAATTTACTTCGTTAAAAGCGCTTTTTACGGAGTTGCTAGAACACGAAATGGGTGTGACTAATGCCATAAACGGATTGGTGCATTTAACTTTAGGAGAGCAAGATTATACTACGCATAATTTCTTACAATGGTACGTAGCAGAGCAAATTGAAGAAGAAGCTTTAGCGAGAACCATCTTAGATAAATTGAAAATTATTGGGGAAGAATCAGGTAGTGGTATTTACATGTTTGATAGAGACATCAACGGATTAGTAGTTACTTCTGCAAGTGTAGATGCAGCGGTTTAATCTCCACAACGATGGATTTTAATTACATTGATGGTTTTGTTTTACTAGCCCTAGCTTACTCGTTTTATAAGGGGTTTTCAAAAGGGTTTGTCATTGTAATTGCCTCTTTTGTAGCTTTAATATTGGGAGTTGTAGGCGCCATGTATTTTTCAGACATGGTGGCGGAGGTATTGAAAGCCAAAACCGAAATGGACGAGCAGTATATTTCTATCACTGCATTTACCTTAACTTTTATGGGAATCATTTTTGGCGTACATCTTATTGCCAAAGTGGTAAATCAAGCGGTAAAAATTGTGGCATTAGGTCCGTTAAACAAAATTATGGGCGGCACTTTTTCTGCCTTAAAAACGATCGTGATTTTAAGCGTAGTCTTTTACATCTTTGATTTTGTGAATTCTAATGTTACCCTGGTGAAGCATAAAACACTGCGTGAATCTATTGCGTACTCCAACATCATGGCTATTACGGAAGCAGCCATTCCGCTAGTGACCAAATCAGATTGGTATGATCCATCTAAAATTGATGGCGTTTTGGATGATCTAAAGAATCAAGTAGAGGATAAGGTTACCGAAGAGATTTTAGATAACTAAAATAACCCTAACAAAAAAGCGCCAAGGTTTCCCAAGGCGCTTTACAATAAGTTGAATTTCTGATTAACAAAAAGCGTCAAAAGCTGCTTTTAAGTTTTCTGAAATGGTATCTGCATTGTTACCTTCAATATGGTGACGCTCTAAAAAGTGAACCAAACGACCATCTTTAAATACTGCCATTGCTGGAGATGATGGAGGATAAGGTAACATAAATTTACGCGCTTGCTGTACAGCTTCTCCATCCACACCTGCAAACACCGTTAATAAACGGTCTGGAGTTTTGGTATGTTCTGTGGCTTTAATTGCAGCCGGTCGAGCGCTACCTGCAGCACAACCACAAACAGAATTGATGACTACTAATGCAGTACCTTCTTTTTTTAATTCTTCGTTTACCGCTTCAACAGTGCTTAATTGTGTAAATCCCGCGTCTGTTAACTCTGCAGCCATTGGGGCTGTTAATTCTGGTGGATACATATTCCTATATTTTTAGTACCTGAATAGTGTTACAGGTAAGTTTGTTATTAAAATCTTGCCTGCAAAAATAGCCATTAAACGCATTCACGAATTAAAATTCTTGTTATGTGCACATATCCTTTGTTTATACAATTATTTGTGGGCTAAGGTGTCTACACTAATTCCAAAAAGCACCTTGTTTACCCAAAACCTGTCCCAGCTAGAGTCTTTGCCCTCAATTTTGACACCTCCTGTTACGCAATGAATCACCGTAATGTCGTTTCCGTTTACGGCAAAAATCAACCCAGCATGTCCAACTCTGGGTTGATTTCCATTCCAGTCGCCAAAAAATATGAGGTCGCCTGGTTGCAATTGGTTTAATGGTATTCTGTTTTCTGAAAGTTTACTTTGCATACTGGAATTGTGCGGAATTTCGATGCCAATACTTTTATACACATATTGCGTAAACCCAGAGCAGTCAAGTCCTTTTTTGGGATCGGTACCCGCATACTTATAAGGCACCCCTTCTAGTTTTTTTGCCGTTTTTAAAAGTTTTAATCGCAGTTCATCACTTATTTGAGTGCTGTCAATTTCAATGGTTTTTATTTTTACCTGTGCCACTTGAAATTTGGGTACTGAATCCGTAAAGAGCACCAACAGCCAATGTCTATATTGGTTGTTGATGTCCTTGCTCAGGTTGGAATCTAGGGCGTGTTCACGGATAAAAAAATGTATGCTGTCTCTCAATTCTGAAAACTGAGAGTTTGGAAGATGTTTGTAATAGCGAAGCGTTTTAGATAAATAGCGTTTTTGAGATGCAGGAGTTTTTTTGCTTTTGGCCTTAAATAAATTCATTTCAGACATGGCGTAATTGGCAAAGGAATTACTGCGATCCTTTTGCAGGATTTTGGAAGCTTTTTTCTCCATTTTTACCCAATCCCTTTGAAGAACTAGATCGAGCATTTTTTGCTCTTTTTTGGATTGAGCTTTTGCCCAAAAGCTGAAAATCAGGCATAAGAATATTAGCGAACTATGTTTCATATAGCATTTATGGAATTCGCGAAACGGTTTAGGAA
>CAJXPI010000191.1 GCA_913057875.1 uncultured Flavobacteriales bacterium | reverse complement strand
CGAGATGCTCAGGAGTCTCGTGGGCTCGGAGATGTGTATAAGAGACAGTTATCACCCATTACATAAATAAACAAAGTGTTGTCTAATTGACCTACCTCATCAATGGCGTCCACTAAACGACCTACTTCATTATCTGTATGTTCCATGAAGCCTGCAAAGGTTTCCATTTGGATTGCAAATAATTTTCTTTCATTATCGCTTAGGCTTTCCCAGTCCTTAATATCGCTTGGCATCGGAGCCAGCTTGGTATTTTCAGGAATGATTCCCATTTCTTTTTGACGGGCAAATGTTTCTTCTCTCAGTTTTTGCCAACCCTCATCAAATCTTCCATTGTATTTTTCTATCCATTCTTTAGGCGCATGATGTGGCGCGTGAACGGCCCCAGGAGCGTAATACACCATAAATGGTTTTTCAGGAGTCATGGCTTTTTGAAACTTCACCCATTCAATGGCTTCGTTTGTCATATCCGTAGTAAAGTGATAATCTGCATTATCTTTTTTCTGCACTTTGGTTACCCCATCAAAAATCACAGGATCCCATTGGTTGGTTTCTCCACCAATAAAACCATAGAATTTATCAAAACCAGAATTTGTGGGCCATCTAAAATACGGTCCCGAAACAGAAACCTCCCAAGTGGCCGTTTCATGCCATTTACCAAAAGCAGCCGTGCTATAGCCATTTTGACGTAGGGTTTCTGCAACGTATTTCGCATTGTCGGGTCTGATTCCTTGATTTCCTTGAAAACCAGTGGCTACTTCCATTACAGACCCTACATTCATTCGGTGGTGATTCCTGCCCGATAACAGAGAAGCCCTTGTAGGTGAACATAAAGCGGTAGTATGGAACTCATTAAATTTCAACCCATTATCTGCTAAACGGTCAAACGTGGGAGTATTTATTGCCCCTCCAAAAGTACTGGTAGCTCCAAACCCAATATCATCAATCATTACCAATACCACATTTGGGGCATTTTCTGGAGCTTCTACATTAAAAATGTCAGGACGTTGCACATTTCTCGCATCCATTTCTGTCTCCGCCTCCGTTTGCGGAGGGTGAATAGGTAAAACAGTTCGATCTAATTTAAATTCTCCCACTGGTTGTTTTTCAGTTGGGTGATCCTTTTGCTCAGGATTACAGGCTATTAAAAACCCGATGGAAAGCACTGACAGTATAAGTCTTGATTTCATAATGATTAATTAAAGTAAAAGTTTATAGTACAGTTATTCCCAAAGTTAAGAAACATTTGGAGGTTTTTCACTTCTAAATTGGAAACATTATTAATTCAGAGATTAATAATTAACTGTAGAAAACGCTATCAAATCACCCCTATCAAAACCACTCGGTTAGAGGTAAATCGTTCTTTATCTTGCATAGATGGGCCTGTAAATTCTTTTGCCGAACTGGAATTGGGTGCTACTACGGTTTTCATTCTATAAGAAGGGATGCCTCTTTGTTCTAATTGTTTTTGAAAGTAGGTCACTCTTTTTTCCGCCATTTTAGGTGATTCATTTTCATCACTGAAACCGGTTAATTGAAAAGTACCCCCACTTTTGTTAATCACATCGGTATACAAATCAAAAAGATTGATATCTGGTAAATGACTATTTAAAGGTTTTTTAAAATCATTTACGGCATAAGAAATAGTGGGCAAAAACATTTGGCAAGTTTTGAACTGCATTTTCAAATCCACCACAATTTTTGTGCTTTGAGATAAATTCTTTGTGGTTTTGTGAGCCACAACATTCAAATACCCTTTAGCTGAAGCTTCAATGGTATAGGATGTATTTGGCTTTAAACGCATCTCTACTTTTCCATTTGCATCACTTAAAATAGTGGTATCCAAACCATCCATACCTAGCACATGCACATGCGCATTAGCTATAGGAGACGAATTATCTATATCGTGTAGATTCACCTCTAAAGGAAAACGTAAATCTGAATAGGACTCTGCTTCTTGAGCTTGAGAATAGTTTCCTAAAAGAACGAATAGTAATAGCCAGAAATTTTTCATATGCGCAACGCTTTTTGGTTTTACATCGCTTGCATGGCAAAGGGTGTGCCGTTTAGTCACTCTTACCTTGATTTACCAAGATATTAAGAACTCAAACCCGCCCACTCAGGTTTGAGTTTATGCATTTTTACCAAATACGGTATTAAAGCGGCCAACTCTAAGCGAAAGCTAAATTTAAACCCGCTGTTCTCTGCTGAAAATGGCAAAATAAACATTACCGCTACACATATTCCTATTCCTAAAACAGCATCTAAAATGGCTAGATTAACCGCCCAGCCTTTTCCTGTCCATAAACCAAATGACACCATTCCTTTAATGGCAAAAAGAACAATAATAAACATACCGGTTATAGAAATAGGCGCTACAGTATCCATACCATACAAAGAAAGGTTCATTTCCATCCCTAACAGGCCAAAAACAATACCCACCGGTGCAATAATCCCCGTAATCATGAAAATCCATAAGAATATTTTTATCCATACGGGTAACAGGTCTCTTCTTCGTCCTTTTAAGGGGGCTAAGGTTTCATCTAGGATTTCGTTGGTCATAGTTCTCAATTTTTTGGAGTAAGTTACATAATGCCGCAAATCTAAAGCAACCTAAAAACCTCACCAACATAATTACCGGTTTCCTACTCCTAAAGAATAACATCAAAAGGGCAGAGAAAATTATTTAAATGTAATCCATCCTACGTTTTCTTCTACCCCATTCACGGATTTGGTAATCACCACATCCTTTAAACCACCCCACTTGGTGTAATTCAAATAATAGGAGTTGTATCCATTTTGATATTCCACCAATCTTCCGGATTCATCATACACAAAATCAATACTAGCTCTATACCCAGAACCACCTCCTGTAAATTTAACAACCCTTTTATTAATGGGGTCAATGGTATGTTCTTGTTGTTCTATACAAAAACCAAATCCAGTATTATCATCTTTTACGCTACAAGCTCCTTTTCTATTCTGGTTTATCATTCCATTACCCAAATAAATGGTATCCTTAATTTTCCAGAAATCAGAGGTAAAATTATCATAGGCAACCGACATATGATCCAAATAATAGAGTTCTTTAGATTCCAATAATGCAGAAAAATTTGATTGAAACAACCGCGTCTCTATTACCGTTAACTCTGAGGACCTGGAGGAATTAAAATTCTTTTTGTGGAGCCCGCAGGAAGAAAGAACCAATAGGGTTATTACTAAAAAAAATTTGTGCAGATTCATGGAGTTCAGTTTGGGGTAATAAATAAAACAACTACTCCGAAAGATATGAAATTCATATAGTGCGGAGCAACGATTATTTTTTTTTTCAAAGGAAAGCCATTCCCTACTCTCCGTTTTGATCCAATTGTTGCAATTGGGCTTTGTATTCTGCAATTCTGCCGTGAGCGGTACCATCCACTAATAAAATGGTAATTAGCATGGCAATGGTAGTGATCATACTGGCACGCCAAACTGACGAATTAACAAAAATGATGACCAACGCACTGGCAATAATCATTAACGGAATTATTTTAAACACAATGGTTTTGTATTCGTTCAAAGTACTCTCAATACGTTCGTATTCTGAATCAATAAATGCTCTTGCATCTTCATTATATGCCACTTCAAATTGCTTCACTCTGGTTTTATTGGTATAAAACAATCCGGCACCAATAATCATTAACATGCTATCAGCCACCAGGGTTGGAATAACATAAGCCTTGGCAATTTCTGTTTTTCCTAATTGCCAAAATACCAAGCTTGCAATTAAAAAGAACGTAGCAAAAAGCATGAAGAATCTGGTAGAGAATACCTCGGCTCTGGCCCAATCGGTAGCTAATTTTAAAATTTCCATCATCAATTATTATAAGGTTTAATTCATTTGATATTTTTCTCGGTAAACCGAAGGACTCATCCCTACTTTCTTTTTGAATACGCGCGAAAAATACGGTGGATATTCAAATCCTAATTCATAGGCAACTTCCGATACCGATTTATTGGGATTTAATAAAATATTCTTTGCTTCATCTACTAAATACAATTGCAAATGATCGGTAGAGGTTTTACCCGTTTCTTTCTTCAACGTATCACTTAAATACCGTTGCGACACGCCCAATTTAACCGCTATTTCTTCAATACTAGGAATTCCGTTTTCTTGCAGTTGTCCCGTACTAAAATACGCTTCTAACTGTTCGTTAAACTGATCCATTAAATCATTCGATAACTCTTTATACGATTAATGAACTGACGTTCGTAAAAGCGATTCGCATATTTTAATAAAGTGGTTAATTGAGAAATAATGATATCTTTACTAAACGCATCTTGATTGTTTTGATATTCACTATCAATACTTTCAACAATGGCCTCAATTTGCTTTTCCTCTTTAGGCGATAAGTGCAAAGCCTCATTTACCGAATACGAAAAGAAACTGTATTTCTTAATTTGATGCGCCAACTCCGTCCCTTTAAAAAAGTCTTCATGAAAATTGATAGAAAACCCTTTTTGGTCGAACACCACACTCTCATCCCATTACAATACCTGACGGGGTGCAATGCAAATCAAAGCCCCATTGGTAAAGTCATAATGGGTTCTTCCATAGTTGACATCGCCCTTTACAATTTTCTTTAAACTGATAGAATAACAATCGTTGGTAATGGGAGGAGAACTCTCTTTTGGACAGGGCAGTAAACCACCACCTATAGCAGAAAACACACTTAACATAGGATGTTCTGGGCGGGGAAGCTCCAAATAATCAATGTATTCTGCCAGTGTTTTAAAATGCTGCATACAACAAATTTAGATATTCCAAGTTACACTTGTTTCTTTTTCAGAGACCTCCCATAGTCTTTTTGACACCGCTTTATCTTTTGCATGGGGCTCTAATTTATGCGCTCCAACAGGTCCCTCCCAATTGCTTCTTTCGGTAGGTCCGTAAAACTTTTCTTGATCTAAGTTGGGTTCGGTGGCACACATTAACTGCGGATAGGCTCCTTTTTCAGCCGATTGTACTAGCGGAGATAGTTTCATTGAGTTAAAGATGAGTTTCATCACAAAACTTCCACTGGTGTTTATTAAGTTGGTACTGGAAGACCCTGGATGACATGCATAGGCAGTCATTTCGTTTTTACCCGCTGCTTTTAATCTATATTGAAGTTCATACATCGACATGATTTGGGCCAATTTACTTTGACTGTAAGCCGTGTTGGCATTGTACCCTTTATCCCAATTCATATCATCAAAATTGATGGTTCTAATTCCCATATCATACCCCATAATGCCCACTGTAACAATACGTCCTTTTGATTTTTCAATCAGTGGAAAAAGTAAAGCTTGAAGCGTGAAATTTCCATAGTAATTGGTTCCCATTTGACTTTCCCAACCGTCAAAAGTTAGCTTTTGAGTGGGTACTTGGCAATGGCCGCATTACATATTAAGGCATCAATTTGGGAAACTGTTTTAAGCACCTCTTCGGCTGCTTTTTTTACCGAGGCTTGCTCCGACAGGTCCATGCGAATATTGGTTACATCAATTCCATTTCCTAAGATTTGCTTTAGGTGGGCAATGGTTTGTTCTGATTTGTGAGGATTACGATTCAGCATTTAAGCCTCTTTTGCTAGCAAAATTCTGGCAGCTTCAAATCCAGTACCACTAGTAGTACCTGTGATTACATAAGTTTTACCTTTAAGAGACCCTATTCTTTCTGGGGTCCATCCGTTTTTTCCAAATTCATTAGTGCTCATCTTCTTATGTTTTAGTTCATTAAAAATAATGAAACAAAGGTCTGAAGAAGAACCACTTTTAGACGCTGTCTCTTATACACATCTGACGCTGCCGACGATCTACTCTGTGTAGAT
>CAJXPI010000190.1 GCA_913057875.1 uncultured Flavobacteriales bacterium | reverse complement strand
TACACAGAGTAGATCGTCGGCAGCGTCAGATGTGTATAAGAGACAGGAATTGAATCATATATAAATGGAGATTGGGTTACCGCAAGAGGAACAACTTTAGGTGCGGATAATGGTATGGGGGTGGCAGCTGCAATGGCTTTATTAGCTTCAACGGATATTGCGCACCCGGCAATGGAAGGTCTTTTTACCATTGATGAAGAAACTGGAATGACTGGAGCCAAAGGTCTTCAAGGAGGCGAATTGGATGGTCAAATTCTACTAAATCTCGATACCGAAGATGATGATGAAATTACAATTGGTTGTGCGGGTGGCGTAGATACTGTGGGTGTTAAGTCATATACAGAAGAAACTCCTGCTGCTGGAAGTTCTGGTGTTTACATCAAAGTTAGCGGTCTTTCGGGTGGTCATTCTGGTATGGATATTCATTTAGGAAGAGGAAACGCGAACTTAATCATGAACCGTTTATTATGGGAAGGTGATAAGTATGACGCCCGTATTTCAGTTATTGATGGAGGAAGTTTACGTAATGCGATACCAAGAGAGTCAAATGCTACACTTGCTGTTGGTGATCTTGAAGGATTCAAAAACCATTTGACAAAATTATCAGCAGAAATAAAAGAGGAGTTAGGAAAAACGGATCCAAATTTCTTGATGGAAGTGAAGGAAGTGGAAACACCATCTGGAGTTTTACCGGTAGAAGAACAAAACAAGTTGGTAAGAACCATTTATACCATTCCTAATAATGTATGGAGAATGAGTCCGGATATGCCTGGGTTAACGGAAACTTCTTCTAACCTTGCAAGAGTTTTAGTAAAGGATGGAAAAAGTACCATTGAAACTTTACAAAGAAGTTCGGTTGAGAGTCAGAAATGGGATATTGCAAATAGTGTGCGTTGTGCCATGGAAATGATGGGCGCTGAGGTAGAGCATAGTGGTTCTTACCCAGGTTGGACACCAAAACCAGATGCTCCAATTGTAAGTGTGATGCATAACTTGTATAAAGAAATGTATAACGAAGAGCCTAAAGTAAATGCTTGTCATGCTGGTTTGGAATGTGGAATTCTAGGAACGAATTACCCTGAAGTACAAATGATTTCTTTTGGTCCCACGATTAAAGGGGCGCATTCTCCGGATGAAAGAGTTGGAATTAAATCGGTAGCCAAGTTTTGGGATTACCTACTAGCTACATTACAAAAGATACCAAAAGCGTAGAAAAAAAGAACCGGTGTCTAAGAGACACCGGTTCCTTATCGTTATTACCTAAAATATAGGTGAGAAAAACGGGTTTACAATAAAGATTACGCATGTAAAAGAAAAAAGGTTGGGGAGCTCCCAACCTTTTTTTTTATTTTATTTCAACTACTTGATTCCCATTGGCAGGGGGAATAGCAATTTGGAATATATTATCGCATCCATCTCCTTCGTTCACGTTACAAATACGGTCTTGCGTATTTGGGGCGGAAAGTCTAAAAGATCCAAATTGTTCATATTCGCAATCAGGTAATAGTACCATTTCGTTTTCTATTATATACGAATAAATAACCCCATTTTCGGCAATCCCATTTCCTTCTCCGGTCATAACAAAATTGTCATCATTAGTAGGAATTGTTTTTCTGCCAGTTGAGTTATTGAAAACAATATTTGCATCAAAGTATGATTGATTTTTACCTGGCTTATCAAAATCAGTAAGTGAGCCATTTGTAATCTCAACATCAAAAATTAAAGAATCAATAACGCTTTGGATTACGGTCATTTTTATATCTCCCGAAATAGAAACATTATCTACCATATAATCAGTAAGGGTTACGTCAATCACGGTTCCCAAATCTGAATACGAACCATTAAACGTGGCGTTAATTTTTCCTGATCTATTTCTTTGGCCTTCGCAACTTTTAAAATCACTATAAAATATTTCTACATCAATTGGGAAAGGGCCTAAATTAGGAGTTCTAACTAAAGAGTCCATACAATTGTCTGGAAGTAAAGCATCGCTAGGATTTACTCCATTCAAAACAGAATCCACTTGTGCAACTCGGTGAACCTCTCTCATGATATTATGAAAATGATTCATCGAAGTCCATGCGCTAACTGAGGAGCCTGTTGAATTATCTAGGTCGCGGTCCGAATTTTTGCAAGAAACGGAGAATAATAACGCCATAGCTAAAATAGCGGAAAGCAATCCTTTCATAGTGTAGTTTTTTTGTGTAGTTGCTAGATACCTAACAAGTATTACCTCACAAATTTAGGGAAATAGTTGACGTATGAAAATGAAACCTTTTTAGACTAATAATAGGAAAGTAAATTATTGACGATCATACACCGCGTAAGAAAAACTGGTTTCATGACGATGGTCTGGGTCCACATGCTCTGAAGAAATTTCCAGCCATTTATTTTCGTCAAAGTGGGGAAAGAATGTGTCTCCTTCATAATCTTTGTGCACATGCGTAATGTACATTCTATCAATTAATTCGTTAGCTAACGAGTAATTGTAAATTTGACCACCTCCAATTACAAATGGTTCCTTATCACCTGCATTAAGCGCGTATTTAATACCTTCCTCCACTGAGGAAACCACGACAACGCCTTCGTCTTGAACAATGTCTTTTTGACGTGTAACTACAATATTAGTTCTTCCAGGAAGTGGTCGGAATTTTTCAGGTATGGAGAAATAATTTTTTCTACCCATAATTACATGATGGCCGGCCGTAGTATCTTTAAAATATTTTAGGTCTTTGGGTAGAAACCAAATAAGGTCATTGTCTTTGCCAATTACATGGTTTGACGCGATAGCTACAATGAGAGAAACAGTATGGTCTTTCATATTTAAATGGCTACAACTCCTTTAATATGTGGATGAGATTCGTATCCGACTAATTCAAAGTCCTCAAATTTAAAATTAAATAAATTGGTAATGTCTGGATTAATTTTTAAAGTAGGTAGTTTCTTAGGTTCACGCGATAATTGCAGTTTTACTTGATCTAGATGATTGTTGTAAATATGTAAATCACCAAAGGTATGAATGAACTCTCCGGCTTCTAATCCAGTAACTTGTGCCATCATCATGGTTAACAAAGCGTAAGACGCAATGTTAAAAGGAACCCCTAAAAAGGAGTCGGCACTTCTTTGGTACAATTGACAACTTAGCTTTCCTTCCGCTACGTAAAACTGAAACATGGTATGACAAGGGGGTAAAGCCATATCGTCTACCAAGGCAGGGTTCCATGCAGAAATCATATGGCGCCTAGAGTTGGGGTTGTTTTTTATGGAATCAATTACCTTGCTAATTTGGTCAATACTCCCCCCATTTGGAGTAGGCCAAGAACGCCATTGGTAACCGTAAACAGGACCTAAATCTCCGTTTTCATCGGCCCATTCATCCCAAATACGTACGCCATTTTCTTTCAAGTATTTGATATTGGTATCACCTTGAAGGAACCATAAAAGCTCATGAACAATAGATTTATAGTGTAACTTTTTAGTAGTTACCATTGGAAAACCCTCACTTAAATCGTAGCGTGTTTGATACCCAAAAGTACTAATGGTTCCTGTTCCAGTACGGTCACCTTTTTGGGTGCCATTATCTAGTACATGTTGTAATAAATCTAAATACTGTTGCATGCGAAAATGTTTGCTTCAAAAGTGTAGCTAACATTGCTTAAAATCAAGGGTTGTTGATAAAAGTTTATAATTCTATTGCATTGGCAATAATTGGTTTAATGTGTGGCAATCTCTCCTTCTTCAACAACCGGTTCAATTTCCGAAAAATAGGAAAAGGATGGAGTGGTAAGAACGTCCTGAAGTTGATCTGTTGAAAATCTAATGTCGGGTAGTCCAAAAGCAAAAGGACACAAGGCATAGTCGTCAATATAAAAAATGACAGAGTCCTTATAAAAAGCTAAATTTTCAATATTCTTTAAGGTAGCTGAATCATTTTTTAATCCCCAACAAGTGCTATCCGGTAAATTGGAGTTGAAAATAGTCTTAATTTGAGTAATTGATTTTGGAGTGGTTTTGATAAAATCAGTGTAATTCAGTTTTTTTCCAGTACTTAAGTCTAATTGAATAGAATGATGATAGGTGTTGCCATGAACAGCACCAACAAAATATTGATAAACTGAAAAGTTGATGAATAGTAGGGAGTCTAATTGTCTAACGGTGTACGTGTTTTGTAAAAGTCCCTTCCATTCACCATTGGATTCGTTAAAGTTTTCAGGTAGGTTTAAGTGGGCATTAATAAACTCTTCTCTATCTACAAAGTGGTGGAAATTTTCTGGAATAGTATTGTTTATCGCAATCAGAAGATCCGGATTGATGTTGGCATCTACTACTGGGTATTTTAAATCAATTTCAAAATGATGTGTAGTATCCGTGTTCTGGTAACCTCCTTCTGTAATGGAAGCAATTATATTGTTAGGTTCTATTTTTTTAGGCGCGTCATCACAAGAGGTGAAACCTAGTAATAGTATGATAAGTAGACCTAAGTATCTCATGGGGTTAGCTAAAAAACATTCCAACAATGGCAGCGGTAAAAAGGGAGGCAACCGTACCGCCAATTAAAGCTTTTACTCCTAGAGTAGACAATAATCCTCTTCGTTCAGGAACTAAAGCGCCAATTCCTCCAATTTGAATGCCGATAGATGCAACATTTGAAAACCCACATAAAATATAGGTCGACATGATCATGGCTTTTTCCGAATGAAAAATTCCGTTGGTTTTCATGTCTCCCATGGTGGCATAGGCATAAAATTCGTTTAAAATGGTTTTCTCACCAAGAAGTTGGCCAACAACAACAATATCTTGGGCGGGGACTCCAATAATCCACGAAATTGGGGCAAAAAGATATCCCAGAACAAATTGAAAACTTAATCCATCATAGGCCGTATTCGCAGCAATCCAAGTATTTAAACTAGTGAAATCACCAATAGAGAAAATAATAGCATTAAACATGTAAATCAATGCGGTAAAAACAAGAAGCATTGCAGCCACATTAACCGCTAGTTTTAATCCATCTGTAGTGCCATTTGAAATAGCCTCTAACGCATTTGCTCCCAATTTTTCTTTATTTACATGCATGGTGTTATCAAACTCTTCTGTTTCGGGTACTAAAATTTTTGCCGCAACCAATGCTGCTGGAGCCGACATAATAGAAGCAGCCAATAAATGTTTTGCAAAAAGCGTTTGTTCTTCCACGCTTTCTCCTCCAAGAAATCCGATATAGGCAGCTAACACCCCGCCCGCAATGGTTGCCATTCCTCCCGTCATTAATGACATGATTTCTGACTTAGTCATTTGTTTTAGGTAGGGCTTAATTAATAAGGGTGCTTCCGTTTGGCCTAAAAATATGTTGCCGGCAGCAGCTAGAGATTCGGCCCCTGAAAGTTTTAAGGCACGCTTCATAACCCAGGCCATTCCGTAAACTACTTTTTGAAGTATCCCTAAATAGTAGAGTAAACTGGTTAATGCCGAAAAGAAAATAATTGTGGGTAATACCACAAAAGCAAAATTACCTAATGCAGGATCAATTTTTCCTGTTCCGAACATCCCGAAAAGAAATTCACTACCGAAATTGGTGAACGAAATGACTTTTACAAATAGTTGACTAATAAATTCAAAGCCTTTTTCTATAAAGTCGACTTTAAGAATAGCAATCGCGAAAATGAGCTGCAATACGAGCCCTTTAGCAACTAATGGCCAGTTAATAGCTTTGCGGTTGGAGCTGAAAGCCCATAGAAGACCGACTAAAAAAGCAAGGCCAATAAAACCTTGGATAATGGATAAAAATGAAAAACTCATGGATGAAATAAATACATTTTAGGGCTTGCAAAATACCTGTCTCTTATACACATCTCCGAG